>CBDUQW010000001.1:0-135025 GCA_965369625.1 uncultured Thermoplasmata archaeon
ACTCGGGAGGCAACTCGGGAGGCAACTCGGGAGGCAACTCGGGAGGCAACTCGGGAGGCAACTCGGGTGGAGCTTCCGGGGGCAATTCAGGAGGAGCACCATATACCTCGTCAGGTGATATCTCCTCGACCTCCGAATCGTCGTATATCACCTCGGCGGCATCCGCCTCAGGGCTCTCATCGGGGATCGCCACACCCTCCTTGCCGAGGATCTCCTCCGCCCACGCCTCCGCGGGTCCATCTCCCGGTGGTTCTGGGGCCTCCGGTGGCGGGGGCGGGACCTCCTCGACGTCCATTATGATGGGCCCGGCGGATGGGGGGTACATGACGGGGTCCTCCATGGTCAGCGCGAAGTCCTCTCCCCCCGGTGCCTCGGGCTCCGGCTCGAGGGGCGCTTCGACGGGCACGGGCTCGAGGGGCTCTCCTCCTCCCATCGGAGGCTCTTCCTGGGAGAGGCGCATGGCCCTGACCTTCTGCATCCCCACGATGATAAGGCCCAGGGTCATCAGGGCAATGAGCAGGAGCAGGAATAGTAAGATGTCCGTGCCAGAGCCTACCTCGGACACCGCTTCCTTGGTCTCCTCAATATCGGCGCTCATCTGATCCAGGTCCGCAAGGATGGTGTCCAGCTTGCTGAGGGCCTGCAGCTGCGAATCCGTCTGGTTGAAGCCCTCGTCCACCTGCTGGCTGAGGTCGTCCAGCCCAAGGACCATCGTGTCAACGGTGTTGGCATGGCGCATCCCCTCGGTGGTGTTGAGGCCGATCAGGCCGTCGTGGAGCTCGACGAGACCGTCCCTGAGGTCCGCCAGGGAGGTGTCGTTCATCGTAGTGATGAGCATCTGGGTATCGTCGATTGCCTCCATGAGGTTCTCGTACTGGTCCGTCCCGTTGGCCTCCATGGCCACCAGGAAGGAGGATATCGTCAGCAGCTCGCCCAGGGTCTCTAGCCTGAACTCCTCGATGGCCTCGTCGATGTCGTCGAGACGGAGCTGGAGCGATGCGTTGATGACATCCATGTAGAGCTCCAGTTGGACGGTCTGGAGGTCAATGTACTCCTGGAGGGCGGTGGAGTTGTCGGCCATGTTGCCCTCCAGCTCGTCAAGCCTGGTCTGGATGGCATCGTCCAGGGCCACGAAGGAGTCGTTGAGTCCCTGCCAGACCACGTCCAGGCTCTGCTGGACCTCCAGCTGGCTCAGCTGGATCTCGCCCGCGAGGTAGGCCTCCAGGGAGGATAGTTCGGTGGTGATGTTGGCCTCCGTCAGGTCGAGGCTTGCCAGCACCTGGTCGAATCCCATGCTGGCGCTGGCGTTGATGCCGTCCCACATCGTCGCCATCGCCGTCACGATGGTCAGAAGGTTGGCGTCCTCCGTGGTGTTGTAGTCCGCCCACATCTGGGCGAGGGTGGCCTCCATGGAGGCCCCCATCGAATCCATCGCTGCCAGGGTCGCGGCCAGGTTCAGGGCCAGCTGGGCCTGGGTCGTGGAGTTCATGCTGTCGATGTCCGCCAGGACGGTGGAGAGGGTGGCCAGGATGGTGGTCATCTCCTGGTGGTAGCTATTGCCCGACACGGTGAAGGTGGTGGTGTTGGTCGATGTCCACACCTCGGAACCCTTGAGGTAGGCACGTCCGGTCACCTCCAGGGTCACGGTGCCCGTCGGGATGTCGCTGGGTAGCCTTAAGATGATGCCGTACTTCATGGAGGCCATGTAGAGCATGTCCGGCAGCATGGTCGTGTTCCCAGAGGAGTCCTTGTACTCTGCATGGATGACGAACTCGTCGAAGGCTGGCGGCGTCGACAGGGTCACCATCGCCGTGGCCCGGTCGTCGGGCATGTAGGTGCTCGAGACGGTGTCAACGCTGAGGTAGGTTCCCGTCATCACCTGGTTGTTGACGGTGAACGTGATCATATCGTTTATCGGGATGCCGAACCTCCTATTGGCACTCGCCTCGAGTAAATAATTCATATCCTCGCTGAGGGTGGTAGTGTCCAAGATGAGATTGAACGGTGCTTCGGTATCGCGGCCTACGAAAGTCCCATCAAGGAAGAAGGTCACATCGCTGACAGAGGCTGAGATCACAATCACTTCAACCACAACGACCCCGCTCACCAGGTCCCCAGACTCGGGATTTACTATAAAGATCGAATCGAAAGGGTCGTTGAACAGGTCAAACAATGGATAGTTGTCCAGGATACCCACGATAACAACGTGTGCAGTATCCCCGATGGAATCTGGGCCCCAGATGTTCTGAGCAGGACCACTGTACTCATCCTTGCCGCCATAGGTATCCCAATAGTTACCCCCTGACGGGTAACCGTTGTCATAGATATCGAGCGCATTGGGAGATTGGACATCGATTGGATTGTTGATGAAATTGTTATGATAGTACGTATTCGGGCCTGGATTGAAAAAATATTCAATCCCGAAGACCGAGCAATCCTGGATCGTATTGCCTCGGATGATGTTCCCGGTAGCTGCACCGGCTATGATGACGATCCCTTTCTGGTTCCCAACGAAATCATTGTTCTCGATTATGTTCCCATTGCCCAACGTGAAGCCAGCAAAGGTAAGGCCTGCTTGTAGGCCCCCACGGACGATCCCATTTCCTACGACTTTATTTTCAAATATTCGATTCCCAGGGGTACCCCCTGAGTCCTGAAAACCAATCCCATGACCATCATTGTCATATACCTCGTTCCGGCCTATTTGACAGCCATTCACATTGTCCAAGAAGATGCCATACTTATTGTCATGAACATCATTGTCGATGATGGTCAAGAAGAAGCTGTTATCGACATGCATCCCATGGTCGGTGGAATTCGATACAGAACAATGCTGGAATGTCGTATTATCCGTGTTCAAGATCTCGAACCCCCACGCGGCGGAGTTGGTGATAGTGATGTTGTCATATCGAGAATACGAATCACCATCGATATAGATGCCCGCGTTCCCATTGTTGTCCACGATCAGATGCGAGATGAGATTGTAGGAGATGGTATCGTAGATTACGAGACCATCTAGGTTCGTGTTATCACTGACAGAGCATCCATAAACAGTGGTGTGACTGGACTGGGTGATGGCGATTCCGTAGTTCATGTTCCCATCAACGGTACTGTTCAGAACGGAGTTGTTGTCCGCGCCACCGTTGATCAGTACGCCGTTATTGCTGTTGGAATCGAAGGAGCAGCTCTCCCAGGTGTTGCCATCGCTGTTGGAGAAGATGTCCAGGCCGAAGTTGCCGTTGCTGTCGCACGTGACATTGAAGAAATCGTTGTCATCCGAACCTGAATATACACCGATGCCAGCATAGGAATTTCCCGTGAGAGTGCTGTTACCGACGTAGTTGTCGTCCGCACCGTAGAGGCCGATCCCCCTGACGTTGGCTGTGCAGTAGACCTGTTCGATGGTGCAACTGGACGCGGTCATGAGAATACCGGAGTTCGTCCCACCTATCACCTGTAACGAGGATAAGGTAACGCTGTCCGCCGAGATTTGGAAGGTTGCGGCCGACGTGCTCTGCACCACGGTCTCTGCAGTGCCGTTTCCGATGATCGAGACTGCTAGATCGACATTCACCGCCTCGCTGTAGGTCCCCGCATACACGCGGATGGTGTCCCCGGCGGTCGCGTTGTCGATGGCCTCCTGGATGGTCCCGTAGTCGTCGGGGACCACGATGGTGGCGGCATCGGCCGATTGGGCAATCCCAATGCTAACAGCGGCGATGGCGAGAACGGTCGCCATCATCGCCAACCGGACCAAGGGGTCCCTTGCTCTTGGTGTCACGATATATCCTCCCTTCTGTGATCGGATCGCTGTGAGAGGTTGCCTCGGCCATGGAGCGCACCCACGCCATCGGAGGGGGTCGATGGTATCCCCACGACCTTTCCTCCCGGCGGGGTCGGAGTGCTCCTAGGCCTTGGTCCCCCACGGCACAGCGGCGTAATCCCCTTCGCCGTTATAAAGATTTATTCGGATACGACACCCTTGCCGGCCGATGGGCTGCTGGCCCACCTTTCGGAGGGGTTCGTGGAAAGGTTAATATCTCCCGGATGGCCCTCCCGTGGACCGATGGACGAAGATGGGAGAATGGGATTCCTAGAGCACCTGGATGAGCTCCGGGCCCGGTTCATCGTGGTGCTGATAGCCTTCATCGTCATCTTCATCTGCGTGTACATGTTCTCGATCAGGTCCTTCGAGTGGAACGGATTGACCCTCTACTACATATGGCCTGATTTTTACAACAACATACCCTCCCAGCTGTTCGAGAGGTTCAAGGCCGACCTGCTGCCCGAGGACGTGGTCCTCATCAACGTGGGCGGCATCGACCCCCTGGTGGCCAACGTGAAGATCGCCATGTTCGTGTCCTTCGCCCTGTGCACCCCCATCATCGCCTGGCAGGCGGGGAAGTTCTTCATGCCCGCCCTCTTCCCCCACGAGAAGAGGTTCATGGCCGGCATCATCATCCCCGTGACCATCCTGTTCTTCATCGGCGCCTGCTTCGCGTACTTCTTCTTCACGCCCCTCGCCCTGGACTTCTTCTACGTCTTCGGGGACGCCATGGGCGTCGAGCCGACGATGGGCGTCGCCAATTTCCTCTCATGGGTCATCATGATGATCCTGGCCTTCGGCCTGATCTTCGAGCTGCCCGTGTTCATGGCGTCGCTCACCAAGCTGGGGGTCGTGGCGGCCGACAGTTGGGTCGCGGGCTGGCGGTACGCCATCGTCGCCTTCGTCATCATCGGGGGCATCATCACACCGGACGTGTCGGGCCTCACCCAGATACTCGTGGCCATACCCATGACCGTGCTCTTCTTCATAGGCATCTTCTGGGCCAAGCGCATAGAGAGGAAGGCGGCCGAGACCGAGGCCATCTGATGGTGTCAGAACCAGTGCCTGGCCAGCGATGTTTGCAAATGTTTAAATAGTGCCGTCGGCTAATCAGTCAAGTAGACCTCGGAGGGATTCTGATGGCATTTGCTGGTATGGAGTGGATCATCGTCATCGTCGTGATCATCCTCCTCCTCTTCGGTGCGAAGAAGATACCTGAGCTGGCGAGGAGCATAGGCAGGGCGAGGGCCGAGTTCTCAAGGGGCCAAGCGATGGTCGATAAGGAGATCCGCGAGGCCGAGCGCAAGGACCGCGATGAAGAGGCCAAGACCGAGCGAGAGGAGGCCGAGCGCAAGCGCAAGGAGGCCGAGGAGGAGGACAAGAGTAAGGCCTCCGAGGACACGGACGCCGAGAAGGATAAGGACGAGGTCGACCCCGAGATCCTGAAGGCTGCCGAGGCCCTCGGCATCGAGCCCAAGGGGAAGACCGAGGAGGATCTGAAGATCCTCATCGATTACAAGATGAAGCAGGGCTGAGGGGTCCTATCTTGCGCGTGGTCGCCGTCGTCGGCACCAAGAAGTCAGGCAAGACTACCGTCGTGGAGCGGATGCTGGAGGAGCTGCGCCGGCGGGACCTATGGGCCGGCAGCCTCAAGATGATCCACCACGAGGGGTTCACCATCCATGCCGAGGGGCGTGACACCGCACGCCACTGGCAGGCGGGGGCAGAGTTCTCCATCGCCCTTGCGCCGGGAGAGACCACCCTGGTCCGCAGGACGACGGGCGTCCACGAGACACTGGCCGACATCGAGGACCTGGTGCCCGATGGGACCGACGCGCTCCTGTGCGAGGGGCTTGTCGTGGGCGGCGAGGACGTCGCCACCGTGGTCTGCCTCAGGGAGGTGGGGGACGCGGGCGCCTTCATCCGGCAGTTGCCCGACGACGCCAACGTGGTCGCCCTGAGCGGCTCGGTGGCGGCCTCCGTCGACGATGTGGAGGGCCTGCCGGCCCTGGACGTGACCGAGGCCGACCAGCTCGCCCGCCTGGTGGACCTGGTGATGGACTGAGGCGTCGATGGAGGAACGGGTGCCCTCAGTACTCACAGGGGTCTTCAAAGGCCCGCAGGCCTCAAGCCGCCAGAGGTCATCATCGGGCGGGACGACTACGCACCTCATTCCTCATAAGTCCACCGGCACCCTGTGGTACCGGAGGCCCAGCTCTCCCGGGTCGTGACCGAAGGCCAGGGCCAGCATCTCCGAGATGAAGAGGACGGGGATGGGAGCCTTCAGCCCCACCTTCTCGGCGACCTCCTTCTGGCCCATGTCCATCTGCACGTAGCAGGTGGGGCACGGGGTGACGATGTGGGTTGCTCCGGCACCGGCGATGGCCGCCATCAGGTCCCCCATTATCTTGTCAGCCACGTCCGCGTCCGTCCTGCGGACCACGTTGCCGCAGCACATGATGACGTCGGAGTACTCGACCGTCCCGGCCCCCACCCAGGAGGCCAGGTCCTCGACGATGCGCGGGAACCTGGCGTCGGGGAAGGGCGAGTACTCCGTGGGTCTGGTCAGGTGGCACCCCGGTTCCGACGCCACCACCCAGTCCGTCAGGGGGACCTCCACGCGCTTCCGGATGGCCTTCTCACCAGCGTCGTGCAGAATGCCCACCAGATGGTGGACCTCGACGGTCCCCTTGTACTCCCGGTCCACCTGGGCCAGGTCCTCGTTGACCGCCTCCAGCAGCTCGACGTCCTCCTTGAGGACCTTGTTGGCCTCGTTGATGTTCGAGAAGCATCCGTTGCACTGGGACAGGAGGGGCAGACCCCTCTCCTCCGCCAGGCTGATGTTCCGGGCGTTGAGGGTGAGCCATGCGCGCTCGGAGGTGCCCCGCAGCGTGGTCGGGTCCACGCAGCAGCTGGTGCCCTTGAGGTCCTCGTACGCGATCCCCAGGTCGTCCAGGACCAGCTTGGTCGCCTTCTCCAGGAAGGGCGCCCTGGCGGGGATGAGGCATCCATGGTAGAGGGCGTACCTCTCGGCCATCACTCGTCACCCCCCTTCTCCACCAGAGGTGGGTAGCGGGCCAGCCTCAGCAGGATGCGCACCTCCTCCATCGCCTTGGGGTCCGCGGCGGTGGTGGGCACGTCGCCCAGGTCCATCTCCTTGCGCATCTTCCTCGTGAAGCCCGTGACCGGGAAGGCCATCCCGGACCTGGCGAACTCGGCGGCCACCTTGTTGATGCCCTCGGGGGCCATGCCCATCTCGAAGAGGCGCTGGCGCACCCTCCTCACCACCGAGGCGGCGTGGACGCCCTGCTCGCAGGTCTCGTTGCAGTTGTAGCAGGCCAGGCACGTCCAGACGCTGGCCCCGTACTCGTCCAGGTTCCCGCCCTCGAAGAGCCTCTCCTCGTTGACCTTCTGCCGGGGGGAGTAGTCGATCTGGGTGGCCAGGGGGCATGCGGAGGTGCATCTTCCGCACTGTATGCAGAAGTTGATGTGGGTGCGGTCCAGCCGCTCCCATCGTGGGTCGCGCTCTTCGACGCTGGCCATGGGAACCGCCCCGGGTATCGCCTGAGGCGTATTTACCGTTTCCTCCCCTTCCCGTGCAACATCACACCGACCCCGCGGACAGGGCGGCGCGGGGTGGTCGGCGTGATTGCGGGGCCCTTAAATACCCCTTTTATAGCCCTTTTAAAGAGATACACTTTTATATAAAAGGCTCCATAGCAGGCTCGATGCCCTATGTCAGAAGAACCGACCATTAAGATAGAGAACGTTGTGGCCACCTCCACCATCGGTTCTGAGTTGAACCTGCGAGCGATAACCCTCGCCCTGGACGGAGCCGAGTACGAGCCCGAACAGTTCCCTGGCATCGTGTACCGGATCAAGGACCCCAAGACCGCCACCCTTATCTTCCGCTCCGGAAAGATCGTCTGCACCGGGGCCAAGAGCGTGGCAGACGTCAAGAGGGCCATCAAGAACGTGGTAGAGCGGCTCACCGAGGCAGGCTTCGAGGTCAATCAGAACCCCGAGGTCGTGGTCCAGAACATCGTGGCGACCACGGACCTAAAGAAGGTGCTCAACCTGAACACCATCGCCATATCCCTGGGGCTCGAGAACGTGGAGTACGAGCCCGAGCAGTTCCCAGGCCTGGTCTACAGGATCGAGGATCCCAAGATAGTCGCCCTCCTGTTCGGTTCCGGCAAGGTCGTCTGCACCGGTGCCAAGAAGAAGGAGGACCTGACCCTCGCGGTCAAGAAGATCCAGACCGAGCTTTCCAACGCCGGCCTGCTCTGAGTTCGCAACGCGCACCTGACACCGGGACGCCAGGTGCATCCCGTCAGCTGTAAACGGGACGATAAGTACTTAAATAGCCGTGCTCATGGAACGGGTCACAACCTAGGGGTGTGGCACTGTGGCTTCGGCAGGTACTGAGGGGTCGTTCCCGTTAGAGGACAGCCCCCTCGAGCTGTCCATGGGCAACGAGGCCTTCTACCTCGCCGACACCGAGCCGATGGGCGTGGTGGCCGAGGTCATCAGGAACGACATGGGCGACAGCCTGGGCATCATGGTCTACGACGACATCACCAGGCAGGTCCACAAGTTCCGTGCGAAGCAGCTGGTCGTGAGGCCTGACGGGAACGTGACCGTCCTGCCCTCCTGGTTCCGCAAGAGCCGCGACATCCTCAAGAACATCGGGCCCATGGAGGAGGCCGTTCCCACCATCCGGAAGGCCCGGCGCAAGGGCATCCGGCTCTCGGATGAGGACGCGGCGAAGGCCACCTCCAGCGCGCCCCCGGAGGTTCAACGCTTCATCGACGAGGCGGTGATCCTCAGGTCCCAGCTCATCGGCAAGCTCCACGGGCTGTTCGAGAAGCAGGCCGCCACCGAGGCCCAGCTGAGGGAGGCGACCTCTCCCGGGCTCTTCGACAGGACCCCGGAGGCGGACCGGGTGCTCATCATCGCGACCCACAAGCGCTCCCTGCGGCTCAACAACCAGACCATCGGGGCCATGCGGGACTTCCTGGTCCAGATGGACACGTCCCATCTCTTCCCCAAGGACCCCAGGTACAGGTCGCTGTTCAAACTCGAGGAGTTCCAGGCCGTCCAGGAGGCGGTCCCCGCCGTCCCCGAGGAGGGGATGGAGGAGTTCGAGACCTTCGAGGACGCCGGCGAGGAGGTCGCGGAGTTCGATCCCGTCGACGAGTTCGAGACCTTCGAGGACGTCGCGGAGGTGGCGGAGTTCGACTCGGTGGACGAGTTCGCCGCCGTCCCCGATGCAGCGGCACCACCGCCCCCCGTGGGCGGGCTGCCGCCGCCCCCACCGCCCGCCGCAGCCGCCATGGCAGCGGCACCGATCTACGACCACGTGGAGGCCCTGCCGGACGCGGACGACATGACGGTCCATCAGCCCTCGCTGATGACGGTGGGAGCCCCGGGCTGGACCCCCCCACAACCCGAGGACCCCTTCGCGGCAGCGCCGCCGCCCCAGATGTCGGCTGCGGGAATGCCGCCGCCCCAGATGTCGGCTGCGGGATTGCCACCGCCCCCGCCAGGGGCGGTCCAGCCCCCACCACCCGTTCCCATGCCCCAGATGGACGCCCTCGAGGCCAGCGCCCAGAGGAAGATAGAGGGTGAGCCAGCCGCCCCGGAGCCCGTGGCCAAGAAGGCGGGCCTGCTCGGTCGGTTGAGGCGGGGCAAGGAGAAGAAGGACAGGCCCCCCACGGGCGCGGTCGTGGCAGGCGCAGCGGCCGGCGGCGCCATCGCTGCATCGGCGAGCCGGGACACCGAGGAGTTCGCACCTGTCGAGGAGTTCGCACCCCTCCAGGCAGCGGCCCCCGCACAGGCTCAACCCCCGATGCCACCACCTCCGACCATACCGCCTCCGCCCGCCTACACCCCCCACGCCGACACCTTCCAGTCGGTCGACGAGTTCGAGACCTTCGAGGAGACGCCTCCGACGGAGGAGTTCGCACCCCTCCAGGCGGCAGCGCCGCCGGCGCCCCCGCCCCAGGCACCTCCCCCGCTGGCGCCCCAGCCTGCTCCCATGCCAGCACCCGCTCCCGCACCGGCACCCGCACCTGTACCCCCGCCTGCTCCCGCACCGGCACCTGCACGCGCACCGGTGGCGGCCCCCGCCCCCGTGGAGGTGTTCGAGACCTTCGAGGAGGAGGAGGTCATCGAGGAGTTCTCCGAGGAGGTGGACGAGGGCAGACCCCTGGACGCCGAGAAGGACATCGATGCCATACTCGCCATGGCCCTGGGCAAGTCCGTCCCCCCCAAGGGCACCAAGCCCACGGCCAAGCCTGGCGTGCGCGAGGAGATCGGCTCGCCCATGCAGTCGCTTTTGTCCAAGACGAAGTACCGTCGACCCTGAGCCATGGGAAAACCTCAAATCCCTTGTCCCGTTTTCACCCCACGACCCTGAGGTGTTATTATTACAACGGACGAGGAGGACGGTCCCGCGAGGGAATCGGACGAGGGTGGTGTGGAGCCCCCTCCCAAGTTCATCTACGAGTGCATCAGGTGCGGCCACTCCTGTGCCGACCGCAACTTCATCGAGGTCACCCTGGCGGACCTCCGGGTATGGACGGAGGACCAGTCCCTGGCATCGCTGTACCCGTACCTCCGGCTCATGGCGGTGGGCCGCCCGTACCTCGACATCGTGCTGGCCTCGGATGAGGGCGTGGAGGCCTTCGAGCAGGGCGACACCGAGCACAGGGGCTGCCCGATGTACGACGCGGACAACAAGCTGTGCAACATCTACCACTCCATGCCCCTCTATTGCCGGTCCTTCCCCCTGGCGTACAACGGCAACAACTACTTCGTGAAGGACCGCGAGTGCCAGGGCATAGGTCAGGGCGAGATGGCGGCCGAGAGCCTCAAGGCCCATCGCGAGGCGGCAAGGGAGGAGCTGGATGCACGACGCGAGTGCGGCATCCTGATGCCCTCCCTGCAGGGCTTCTTCACCCGGTTCTTCGTCGAGGCCTCCACCAGGGCCCTGGAGGCCATGTCCGAGGAGGACCGGAGGAACCTGGAGGACCTGCTCTCGAAGCGGATGAGGGGGGACAAGGGTCCGGAGACTGGGACCTAGAGGGTCATCCTCTTCCCCAGCTCCGGCGGCCGGACGTCGCCATGGAAGGTCGCGAAGACGTCTGGCCGCTCCGTGTGGATGGGGACCACCACCCTCGGCTCGACCGTCCGGACTATCCGCTCCAGGTCCTCCCCGCAGGCGTGGCCCGAGGCATGCACCTGTGCCACCTCGAGACCGAAGCGCTCCATCCAGTTGTTCACCCGCACCTCGTCCAGCTGCATGTCCTCGTTGAAGGGCTCCACCATGGACCGCAGGAAGACGGACCCGGCGGGTGGCTGGAGGTCGGCCAGGGCCTGGAGGTGATAGAAGTCCATGAAGACCACGTACCCGTCCGGTTCGTCCCTGACGTCGGAGACCAGGATGCTGTGGGGCGAGAACACGAAGGGGCGCTCCCACCTCTCGTAGTCCTGCTCCTGGGTGCCCTGGTCGTAGCCGGGGTCCCCGATCACGCCCCACCTCTGGGGACGGGCCAGCACCTTGACGCCGTCGCCCAGTCGCGGGACCTCGTCGCCGTCGACCGTCGCCAGCGTCTCCAGTACCAGGGCCTGCCGGCAGTCCACCACCAGCTGCCTGCCCGCCGCCCTGGCCGCCTCGTAGAAGGAGACGATGCGGTCCAGGTCCCTCCCGGGGTAGTTGGCCAGGACCATGTGGTCGCATTCCGTGATGCGCTGGGTGATCCGCTCCCTCACATCGGCCTCGGACAGGCCCATCCCCTCGCCCACGCGGGTGCCCTCGGTCAGCAGGACGTCCACGTCCTCCCCTGCGGCGGCGTCGACGAAGGCCTCCGACAGGTGGCGATGGCTTCCGTGGAACCGCAGGTCCCCGGTGTACACCCAGGTCTGCCCGTCGACGTGCACTATGAAGCCCGAGGCCCCCGGCAGGGAATGGTCCACGGGCATGGTGCGCACGGCCAGGTCCCGGCAGACCTCCACCTCCTTCCGTGGTTCCAGCACCCTAACGTCCCGGGGCGACTCGACGTCCGTTCCCTTGCCCCGCTTGAGCCCGCCCTTCTTCGCGGGCACCATCCGGAACTTCTCGTGGAAGGAGAGGAACTTGTCGGGAGGCCCGCTGGCCATCTTGAAGGTGTCCAGGCACTCCAGGATGGCCCTCGAGGCCGGGAGCATGTGCACCGGGATGTCGGGCCGCACCATGGGCACGAAGCCCACGTGGTCCATGTGGGCGTGGGAGATGAAGATGGCGTCGGCGGCCTTGGACGCCCCGGGTTCCGCCCCCGCCTTCCTGACGTAATCCTCACGGTAGAGACCAGGAAGGTCCGGGAGCAGGCCCAGCTCGATCTGGTCCTTGAGGTAGCTGTGGCCCCGGGGCTGGCAGAACTCCGAGTAGTAGTCCGCCATGGCGTTGAAGGACATGCCGAAGTCCAGGAGGATGCGTCCGTGGGTCGATCCCAGCAGGACCTTGTTGCCCCCGATCTCGCCTACCCCTCCGTGGACCGTCAGGTCGACCAACCCATCACCGGGCCGGGATTCGGCTAGGTTGTTTAAATAAGTTCCCGATGACGAAAAGGGGGTCCAGGCCCCTTCGTACAGACCGTAGCATGGGGCATGTTAGCACGGAGCGGATATTTTATCTAGCCCCGAAGCGATTCGGTCCCTAGGTAGGTGCTTCGTATGGCAAAGGTCACCTTGATGGCTAGCATCGACGACGAGCTCGAACTGCTGGAACGGCACATCAGGATGCTCCGGACACTGCGGGAGAACGAGCCCATGGGCATCATCCGCCTGTCGGAGCACCTGAAGATCCCACAGCACAAGATCCGGTACTCCCTCAGGATGCTGGAGAAGGAGGGTCTCATCAAACCCACCCCCGAGGGCGCCATCTGCACCCCCGAGGCGGAGAAGTTCATCTTCGACCTGGACGAGGCGATCGCCGATACCATTGCCCACATGAAGCGCATCCGTAGGATGGTGCGCGACAGCCTGTGAGGCCGAGGTGAGGGAACATGAAGAGGTCGATGGGCCCCCAGTCCATATTGTATCCCACCCCCACGGTGGTGGTCTGCACCTACGACCCCGAGGGACGACCCAACATGATGACGGCGGCCTGGGCGGGGGTGGCGTGCTCCAGCCCGGCCATGGTCAGCGTCTCCCTGCGGGCGGCAACGTACTCCCACGGCAACATCGCGATGCGGAAGGCCTTCACCGTGGGCATCCCGTCCGAGGACCAATGGAGGGAGGCCGACCACGTGGGCATCGTCTCTGGGAGGGACACCCTGAAGTTCCAGACCACGGGCTTCAAGGCCGTCCGGTCCGAGCTGGTGGACGCACCGGTGGTCGAGGACTTCCCCATGACGCTGGAGTGCGAGCTGGTCCAGACCCACGAGCTGGGGCTCCACACCCAGTACGTGGGCGAGATCTTGAACGTACAGGTCGACGAGGGCATCATGGACGACAGCGGCAACGTGGACATCGAGAAGCTTCGGCCCATCATCTTCTCCCCGGGGGCGAGCGTGTACCACGGCGTGGGCAAGCTCCTCGGAAAGGCCCGGACCAACCGCAAGCTGGAGAAGGAAGAGGACCCCGTCGAATGAGATGGCTGGTGGGCCCGGCCGGATTCGAACCGACGACCGTCCGGTTATGAGCCGGATGCTCCAGCCAGACTAAGCTACGGGCCCGCGAGAAGGGCGAACGTCCCTCGTGGGATATAAACCTTTACGGCTCCCGCTCGGGTAGGATAGGGATGAGGCGCCGTTGATCGGATTCGAACCGATGACCGCTCGGTTAACAGCCGAGTGCTCTACCAGCTAAGCTACAACGGCGCGAGGGATTTGGGAATGGACCTGGCGTACTTAATCTTTACGGGAGCTGGTGCGAGGAGCGTTCACGGCACGGCGATGAGGATACCGCTTCGATAGTTGGAATTTGGAGGGGCTTTTGTCACCCATAAATGGGTAGATACCAAACCTTTAAGGCGAAAAATGCCGTTCGGGAGGAATCCGGAGTGGGCGGTCCATGACTGAAGACCCCGTTGATATGGCGATGCAGGCCTTCCGAGAGGGGAGGTTCGTCTTCGTGTACGACGCCGATGGCCGGGAGGAGGAGACCGACTTCTTCCTGCCCGCGCTGGCCACCACCGGGGCGCACGTCCGGCAGATGCGCCAGGAGGGAGGCGGCCTCATCTTCCTCATGGTGGGCAACGGGGTGGCCAGCAAGATAGGCCTCCCCTTCATGGCCGACATCCTGATGGAGGCGGCGGCCAGGTACGAGGTGCTGCAGGCCTTCGTCCCCGACGACATCCCCTACGACACCAAGTCCTCCTTCTCCGTCACCATCAACCACAGGGCGACCTTCACCGGCATCACCGACGACGACCGGGCCATGACCATCTCCAAGTTCGGGAAGCTGGCCGTCGAGGCGGAGCACATGTCCTCCGAGGAGGCCATCTCCCTCTACGGTCACAACTTCCGGGCCCCGGGTCACGTCCCCATCTGCGTGGCCTCCGAGCAGCCCCTCAAGACCCGCTTCGGCCACACCGAGCTGTCCGTGGCGCTGCTCCTGATGACGGGCCTGCCACCCGTGGCGGTGGGCTGCGAGATGATGGCTGACGGCGGAGGCTCGCTATCGCGAGCGGACGCCAGGGCCTACGCGGAGTCCCAGGGTGCCCCTTTCCTCGAGGGCAAGCAGATCATCGAGAGGTGGCGGGAATGGTCCGGGTGATGGCCCAGGGAGTCTTCGACCTTCTGCATCTGGGACACGTCCACTATCTGGAGAAGGCAAAGGAACTGGGGGACGAGCTGGTGGTGGTCATCGCCTCTGACAAGACCGTCCGGGCGCGCAAGCACGAGCCCATCACCCCCGAGTCGATGCGCCGGGAGATGGTGGCGTCCCTCCGCTGCGTGGACAGGGCCATCATCGGGTCCGACGGCGAGGACCCGTACGTGACGGTGCAGAACCTGAAGCCCGACATCATCGCCCTGGGCCACGACCAGGAGCACAGTGCGAGGGAGATACGGGGGGAGCTCCAGAAGCGGGGCATCGCCACCGAGGTTGTCAGGCTCGACTACTACTACCACGACCTGGACGGCACCCGGAAGATCATCCAGAAGATAATCTCGATGTGGGCGTTCTCCAGGGACATGGAGCGCATCGAGGACGGCCCCGGGGGGATGGACGAGGGCGACGAGGGCGACGAGGGCGACAAGGGCGATGACTGGGGGGGCAAGTGACCGTGCCGAAGCGCATCGGCATCGCCGACACCACCTTCGCCCGCGTGGACATGGCGGCCCACGCCATCGACGAGCTGAAGGCGACGGGCACCGGCTTCGTCATCGAGCGGTACACCGTGCCGGGCGTCAAGGACCTTCCCGTGGCGTGCAAGAGGCTGTTCGAGGAGAGGGGCTGCGACATCGTCATGGCCCTGGGCATGCCCGGCGGCGAGGAGATCGACAGGGTGTGCGCCCACGAGGCCTCCACCGGGCTCATCCAGGTGCAGCTCATGATCGACAGGCACATCATCGAGGTGTTCGTCCACGCCGACGAGGCCTCGACCGACAGGGAGCTGGCCCTGTTGACCGAGCGCAGGACCCGGGAGCACGCCATCAACACCTACGACCTGCTGTTCCGGCCCCAGCGGCTCACCCGTGCCGCCGGCACAGGCCAGCGGCAGGGCTTCGAGGACGCGGGCTCCGCCGGGGGCGAGTGAGGAGGGGATGCGATGGGACCCGAGGTGAGCGAGGATGTCAGGGAGGAAGGTCCATCGGACCGCCCCGATGGACAGCCGGTGGGCTCGGACTACGAGGTGGACCCCTTCCTCGCCAGGAGAGCCCCCGAAGGTGGGGCCGACGACGTGTTCGACGGGGACTGGTGAATCACGATCAAGCAGATGAGGAGTATCAGGATCAGGAGGACAATGACATGAACATCGCCTTTGTGGTTTCGGAGTTCAACTTCGACGTGACCATGCCCATGCTGGAGCAGGCCAAGCAACACGCCGTGTTCCTGGGCTCGAACGTGGTCAAAGAGGTGCAGGTGCCCGGGGTCTTCGACATGCCCCTGGCCATCAAGAAGCTGTGCGAGCGGAAGGACGTGGACGGCATCGTCTGCATCGGCGCCGTGATAGAGGGCGAGACGGAGCACGACGACCTCGTCATCCAGCACGCCAGCCGCAAGATCGCCGACCTGGCCGTCGAGTACGGCAAGCCCATCGGCCTGGGCATAACCGGCCCCGGCATGAGCCGCCTCCAGGCCGAGGCGCGCATCAACCGCGCCAAGTCCGCGGTGGAGGCCGTCGTCAAGCTGGACAAGGCGGTCAGCGAGCTCTAGGGTGCCAAACCATTTATCTATCCCCTCCCCCGTTGAGGGGGCTACGCGGGGGTACCCGAGCGGTCAAAGGGGCAGGGCTTAGGACCCTGTGGCGTAGGCCTCCGAGCGTTCGAATCGCTCCCCCCGCACCACTCATTCCGAGGACAGCCGTGACGGGCCCGCCGTCACATCCATCTGTTTATCAACCACATCGAGATAAGCCAGATGACCAGGATGAGTGTGATGGTGAACTGGACACCGAGGATGGGTCCAACGTAGAATTCACCTGCATTGATGCTACCTATGATCATCGCCAGGGCCATGAGCGAGATGCTGACCATCAGGCCTGCCCTGCGCACCGTCTTCCTGAAGTCCTCCAGGAAAGGGACGTCCACCTTGACCACCAGGTTGTCCGTCTCCAGCTTCGTCATCAACCGGTCCGCCCTGGTGGGAAGCTCCCGCAGGAACTCCACGTAGGCGCGGGCGGTGAGGAGGGCCTGGAGAGGCTGTTCGTCCGTTCTGGGCGTCAGCTTCTGCTGGGCGATCATCCCGATGCTCTCCTTGGCCACGGCCAAGTAGTCGGTCCCGGGGTTCAGGGTGAGGATCACTCCCTCCAGCTGGAGCATCGCCCTCTCGAGCAATACCCACGAGGAGGGGGGATGGAGACCGTTCTTGAGAAGGATGGTCACGGCCTTCTGGTTGATGCCACCGTCGATCTCGTAGCCATCCCTCCGCATCTGGAGGAAGTCCATGTAGTCCCGGAGATCGTGGGCCAGCCTGGAGATGTTCACATCTCCCAGGGATTGACCGCATATCTCGACGATGGAGTAGGCCGCCTTCTCCTCGTCCCCCTTCATGAGGGCCACGTAGAACTCGGTGACCTCCCCCTTGAGGTGGGACTCCAGGTAGCCCATGGCACCGAGGTCGATGAAGACCACGGCCCCGCTGCGGTCCACGAAGAGGTTCCCGTGGTGGGGGTCGGCGTGGAAGAAGCCGTCTATGAATATCTGCTTCATGACGGCGCCGACCAGGGGAGACACCAGGGCCTTGGGGTCCACGTCCGGAGCGCCCTCGGTCCCCAACTTGTCCACGGCGACGCCGTCGATGAACTCCATGGTCAGCACCCTGCTCGAGGAGAGCTCCATGTAGAGGTCCGGCACCCGGATACCCTGGATGTCGTTCATGTTCTCGGCCAGACGCTTGATGTTCCTGGCCTCCAGGGTGTAGTCCAGCTCCCGCATTATCATGATACCGAACTCGTCCACCGCTCCTTCCAGGTTGAGGTTCTCGATGCTGGAGAAGGCCTTGGCAAGGAATCTCGTCATGTCCTTGAGAACGGCGATGTCGGCTCGGATGGTCTTGAAGATGTTGGACCGCTGGACCTTCACCGCCACCCAGGTGTCGGTGCCCTTCACCCTCGCCCTGTAGACCTGGCCGATGGAGGCCGCGGCGATGGGGACATCTGGGAAATCGTCGTATATCTCATCGACGGGTCTGCCCATCTCGCTCTCGATGGTCGCCCTGATGATCTCTGACGATTCCGGCGGGACCTTGTCTCGCAGGTTCTCCAATTCCAGCGCGAACTCGTCATCGATGAGGTCGGGGCGGGTGGATAGCATCTGGCCCAGCTTGACGAAGGTGGGTCCCAGGTTCTGGAGCATCAGACGGAAGCGGACCGCCTCCGTGAGGTCCTTGATGTCCTCCGGTGCGTCCGGGTCCATCCCCATCTCCTTGATCTTCTTCTTGGATGGGCCTATCTTCCCGAATCCGTACTTGGAGAGGGCCGCCGTGATCTGGGCCGCCCGCTTGAAGTTCTGGTACTTGTGGCTGAGGACCTTGCTGAGGCCTCGCTTGGTCTCCTCGTCATCGATCTCGTCGGAGATGTCCTGTCCCATCATGGAACCTTCCCTCCAGGTGCCGGGCCCGTCGGGTCCGGCAGTATCCAGGGAAGGGGCCGATGCATATAAAAAGTATACCGAGAACCTGTGAGGGGTCCTCACCACAGGCCCGGGGTCGAGAGGTACCGCTCCCCCGTGTCGGCCACGATGCACACCACCATCCCCCCGGCGAGGTCGGGCTCGCCCGCCAGCTCCCTGGCGGCCCAGGCCGTCGCCCCCGAGGTGATGCCCGCCATGATGCCCTCCTGATGGGCCAGGTCGCGGACAGACTGCCACGCCACGTCGGCGGGCACGTCCACCAGGCGGTCCACCAGGGAGGCGTCGTATAACTCCGGGGTGAAACCGGGCACCACCCCCGGTATCTTGTGCTGGACGAACTCCCCCGTCCTGTAGTAGGGGGCCTCGGCGGGTTCCACGCCCACGATGAGCAGGTCCGGCTTGCGGGGCTTGAGGGCTGTGGACACCCCCGTCAGCGTGCCACAGGTGCCCAGGCCCGCCACGAAGGCGTCCATGCCGCCGTCGGTCTGCTCCCACAGCTCCTCGGCGGTGGTGTCCATGTGGGCCTGCCGGTTGTCCAGGTTGTCGTGCTGCCGGATGTAGTAGGCGTCCGGCATCTCATCCAGGAGCTCCAGGGCCCGGGCCTTGGCACCCTTGGTATGGAGGGGTGCGGGGGTCAGCTCCAGGCGGGCCCCCAGGGCCCGGAGGATGGCCTTCCGCTCCTCGGACATGCCCTCGGACATGCACAGCACCAGGTCGTAGCCCAGGATGGTGGCCACCATGGCAAGGCCGATCCCGGTGTTCCCCGACGTGGCCTCGATGATGGTGGTCTGGCCGGGGGTGATCTCGCCCCGCTCCTGGGCACCCCTCAGCATCCAAAGGGCGGGACGGTCCTTCACGCTGTAAGGGTTCATCGACTCCATCTTGGCCAGGACCCTGGCCCGGTCCCCATCGGGGGGAGCGAACCTGTCCAGGGCCACCAGGGGCGTGTTGCCCACGCAATCCAGGATGCTGTCACGGACGTCCACGGGACCACCGGGACGGGGATGGCTCCGGCCGTTGTTCATATTTGCGGTCCTGGATACCAGACTATTGCGTAAACCTTATGGGGAGGCCTATCCTTAGGGGCTCCGATGGACCTGAACAAGGTTGCTCGCTCCAAGCCCTTCCTCGCCGTGGCCGTGGTGCTGGTGATAGTCTGCATCGCGGTGCTGGCGGCAACGTGGGGCAACAGCGGAGGTGACGGCGGCGACGGAGGGAACGACGGGCCCGAGCCGCCCAAGGAACACCCCTACGTCCTCGACGACCAGGGGTTCAACCACCCGGTCCAGGACGCATTCCAGGGCTCCAACGAGCCCCACATCGCCGTCAACCCCATGAACCCCATGAACATGGTCGCGGGGTCCAACGACTACTCGACGCCCAAGTCGGACACGTGGTGCGGCTACTACTGGTCCTTCGACGGGGGCAAGCGATGGGAGACGAACCTGATCCCTGGCTACCCCTCGGGACCCGTGTCGGCCCTCACGGGCTTCGAGGCGGCGGGCGACCCCGTCGTCGCCGCCGGTCCCGACGGCGAGTTCTACTTCGCTGGCATCGCCTTCAAGCGCTCGATACCCGCCGTGGGCCGGGCGTCGTCCATCTTCGTGGCCAAGTCGACGGACGGGGGCCGCACCTTCGGCCAGGTCACCATGGTGGCCCAGTCCCTGACGGCGGGCACCTTCCACGACAAGGAATGGATCACCGTCGACCAGTCCGACGGGCCCGGCAGGGGCAACGTCTACTGCGTGTGGGCCATGTTCCAGCCCTACGGTTCCCAGATGGTGTTCTCCAAGAGCGAGGACGGCGGAAGGACCTGGCAGCGGCCGCCCCGGGTGCTGTCCGACATCCTGAGCCTGGAGTTCCAGCTGCAGGGAGCGCAGATAGTCGTCGACAACGACGGCGTCATCCACATCACCTGGATCGACTTCGATGGCCTGCAGCACCGGTATGTCCGGTCCACCGACCAGGGGGACTCCTTCTCGGACCCCGTGGACATCGGAAGCGTGGCGCCCATCCCGTACGAGTTGCCCAACGGCGGCTACCGGACCCCGACGCTGCCCGCCCTGGCGGTCGACAACACCGAGGGCCCCTACGACGGCTCGCTCTACCTGACGTGGAACGATTACCGGAACGGCACCGCCGACATCCTCATGGTCTACTCCCACGACGGGGGCGGCACGTGGTACGACGCCGTTCTGGTCAACGACGACGGCGAGGATTCCGAGGCGGACCAGTTCTTCCCCAGCATCACCGTCGCGGGCAACGGGACGGTGTGCATCAGCTTCTACGACCGGCGCGATGACCCCAACAACACACTTCTCATGATCTACCACGCCCAATCGGTCGACGGCGGGGACTCGTTCCTCCCGAACATCCCGGTGACGGACGTGCAGTTCGACGGCAACGCCGCCGGCGGTCGAAGGAAGGGCGACGTGTTCACAGGGACGCCCTTCATGGGCGATTATACAGGGAGCGCCGCATCGGATGGCTTCGTCATCTCGATATGGTGCGACACCCGCAACGGCACCGTCGACGCGCCCAACTCCGACGCCTACGTCGTGAGGATAACCATCGCCCCTTTGCCGGACAGCGCGTCCTCTGGTTGAGGGCTCTACGCCGCAAACCCCATTACCCCCCTTCACACTACCCACAGCCGAGCGGCCGGGAGGCTTCGACTTGAGGTTGGACGAGGAGGCCACGGAAGGCGGTTACGTGGGCGTCGCCGGGGAGTTGCTGTCGGGGGCAGGAGCCCGTGTGGGCGATGTGCTGGAGGTGCGACGCGTCGATGGCGGGGGCACCGACCGTGGGTTGCTGATGCCCCACCACGAGTTCTCGGACGAGGACGTCATCGTCCTCAAGCTGCCCAACGGTTACAACGTCGGTGTTCGCGTCGACGCCACCTCCGAGGTCTTGGTGGTGGAGAGCCCGGAGCGCAGGGAACCCCCCGTGAAGGAGATACCCAGCCAGGAGGGACTGCCCGAACTGGCCATCATCGGCACCGGGGGCACCATCGCCTCCTACGTCGACTACCGCACCGGGGCCGTCCATCCGGCCCTCAGCGCCGAGGAGCTGGCATTCTCCGTGCCCGGTCTGGCCGACCGGTACAACCTCCGGGCGGAGGCGCTGCTGTCGGTGCACAGCGAGGACCTCAAGCCTGGCCACTGGGCCCAGATCGCCCGGGCCGTGAAGCGCCACCTCGACGATGGGGCCGACGGGGTGATGATCGGTCACGGCACCGACACCATGGGATTCACCGCCGCCGCCCTGGCCTTCATGCTCCCCACGCTCTCGGGACCCGTGGTCCTGGTGGGCTCCCAGCGCAGCTCCGACAGGCCGTCCTCCGACGCGGTGGAGAACCTGAGGGACGCCTGCACCGTGGCCACCCAGGACGTGGGGGAGGTCGTTGTCGTGATGCACGGGGGTCACTCCGACGAGACGGGCACCATCCACCGGGCCACCCGGGTGCGCAAATTGCACACCTCGTCCCGCAGCGCCTTCCGGAGCGTCAACGCCGAGCCCCTGGGGACCGTCAACGCCGGGGAGGTGGATTGGGCCGAGAGGGTCCGCCCCCGGGCAGCCACCACCATCCTGGACGACCGGGTAGAGGAGGGGGTGGCCATGCTCCTGGCCTATCCGGGCATCGAACCCGACCTCATGGAGACCGCGTTGGATGGGAGACGGGGTCTGGTGATATCCGGGACAGGCCTCGGCCACATAACCATGCGGGTGCTGGACGTCATCCGGGGCGCCACCGAGGAGGGCAAGGTGGTGGCCATGACGAGCCAGTGCCTGTGGGGCGCCGTCAACATGAACGTGTACTCCAACGGCCGCGACCTGCTGAGGGCGGGCGTGGTGCCCGCCGGGGACACGTTGCCCGAGACGGCGTACGTAAAGCTCTGCTGCCTCCTGGGGAGGGACCACCCGTTCGAGGAGGTGCGCATGCTCATGGGCATCGACCTGGCCGGCGAGCTCAGCCATAGGCGGCCCGTGGGGGGTGGGGGACCGTGACGGAGGGACCGCCGCCCCTCGACGACCTCGAGTACTACCGGGGCCTGGGCTTCAAGGCGGGAGTGGAGATCCACCAGCAGCTGGACACATCCAAGCTGTTCTGTTCCTGCCCCTCGGACCTGGTGGACGAGGTGGAGGCCAGCATCCTCCGGAGGTTGAGCCCCACCCAGTCCGAGATGGGCGAGCTGGACACGGCTGCCCTGGCGGAGGCCGCCCGCAGCCTGGTGTTCAACTACGAGACCAACGGCTCGTCCTGCCTGATGGAGGCGGACGAGGAGCCGCCCCACCCGGTGAACGGCGAGGCCCTGGAGATAGGCCTCCTGGTGGCCCACCTGCTCCACGCGCGACCCGTGGACGAGGTCCACTACATGCGCAAGATCGTCATCGACGGCTCGAACACGACCGGCTTCCAGCGGACCGCCCTCTTCGCCAGGGACGGATACCTGGAGGTGGGGGGCCACCGTGTGGGCGTATACGGTCTGTGGCTCGAGGAGGACGCCGCCCGCCGGATGGAGGAGGGCGTCGCCCGGGGGAAGGAGAGGCAGGCCACCTTCCGCCTGGACCGCCTGGGGATCCCCCTCATCGAGCTGGCCACCGCCCCCGAGGTGAGGACGCCCGCCGAGATGCGTGTCGTCGCGGAGAGGCTGGGAACGCTCCTCCGGGCGACCAAGCGGGTCAAGCGGGGCCTGGGCACCATCCGCCAGGACCTGAACGTCTCCATCGATGGAGGCGTGCGCACCGAGACCAAGGGCGTCCAGGACCTGCGGGCCATCCCCGACTACGTGGCGGAGGAGGTCCAGCGGCAACGGGGGCTCATCGCCATCCGCGAGGACCTGCTCGGCAGGGGGGTGCGACCCGAGGACATCCCCTCCAAGCCAACGGACATCACCGGGGTCCTCGAGGGGACCGTATCAAAGGTCCTTGCTGGCGCCATCAAGGGAGGAGGACGGGTGCTGGCCCTCAAGCTGCCTGGCTTCGCAGGGTCACTGAGGGGTCCTGACGTCGACGGGGTCCGCCGGCGCCTGGGGACCGAGCTGGCGGGCTATGCCATCTCCATGGGCCTGCGGGGTGTGTTCCACTCCGACGAGCTGCCCGCCTACGGGGTCACGGCCGACGAGGTGGACAAGGTGTCGGCAGCCCTCGGGTGCGAGGACATGGACGCCTTCGTCCTGGCGGCGGGACCGGAGGGAACGACCTGGGATGCGATGTTGGCGGTGGCCTCGAGGGCCGCCGCTGCCATGGGCGACATGCGGCCCGAGGTCCGGGGAGCCCAACCGGACGGCACGACGCGTTACCTGAGGCCGCTGCCGGGCTCGGCCCGCATGTACCCCGAGACGGACGTCCCGCCCGTCCCGATCACCCCCGAGCTGGTGGCGGCCGTGGCCGAGATACCCGTCGAGATGCCGGAGCAGTGGGTGGAACGTATCTCCCGCGACATGGGCCTCTCCCCCGCCCAGGCCGAACAGCTGCTCAACCGGGACCAGGACGCGCGGTTCGAGACCCTTGCCGAGAAGGACGACCCCAAGCTGGTGGGCCTGGTCCTCCTGTCCGTGCTCCCCGAGCTGGAAAAGGATGGCGTGTCCACCGAGGGGGTCTCCGACCAGGCCCTCGCCGACCTCATGTCGGGGGTGAGGGAGGACATGTACTCCAAGGAGGCCCTCCCCCAGGTCCTGGGCCGGATGCTGGAGAAGGGCGAGGACGCCGGGGCCGCTGCCGAGGCGCTGGGCCTGGGAAGCGTCTCCCTCGATGACGTGGCCTCCCGGGTCGATGTCATCGTCCGCGAGCGCGAGGCCTTCGTCCGCGAGCGGGGCAGGGGGGCGATGGGTCCCCTGATGGGCGAGGTGATGAAGGAGTTCAAGGGTCAGGTGGACGGGAAGGAGCTGTCGAGGCTGCTGGGGGAGTCCATCGACCGGCTGCTCGATGAATGAGCGGGTCCGTTGCGTGTCGTCCCTTCATCGGGCGCCTTCGCTGACACATATTGTATCGATAAAAATGGGAGCGACCGGCGGGCTGGTCACCTATTGCGAGACCTCGTCCACCGGTTTCAGGGATGCTGGATGGGTCGGATCAACCGCCGATCCTGAAGACCTTAGTCCCGCAAGCAGGGCACAAGCCCTGGGTCGCAGGCTTACCGTTCTTCATGGTGATCTTCTGAGCGTCCTTGATCTCGACCTTCTTCCGGCACTTCATGCAGTAGCCCTCGGTCATAATCACACCTCGACCCGAATAGGCGCTTCCGGTTTTAATCGTTTCGTTCGGGTGGGGGTCCCTACTTCAAGATGCCGCCCTTGCCGCAGCCGGGACACTCTATCTCCAGCGGCCGCTCGTAGGTGTAGATGGGGATGACGGTGCTGCAGACCTTGCACCTCAGCCTGGCCAGGGGCCTGCGGTCGTCGACCTCGGCGCCTTCCTTCTTGGCCACCGCCTCGGCCTTCCTCATCTCCTCCTCCTCCTCCTTGCTCAGGGCCGCGAACTCCGCGGCGCGGGACGCCAGGCCTGCCGGGGCCCTCTGGTAGGCATCCGTCCCGGGGGTGGTGACCGGTAACTGGGGTGGCGGGATCTCCTCCAGGTCCTCGCCGGTCTTGAGGAGGTTCTCCCGGGCGAGCATCAGCTCCCCCTTCTGCCGCTCCAGCTCTGCCTCCTGCTCGGCGAGGCGGGCCTGGGACCTCTCCAGGTCCTCCTCCCGCTGCTCCAGACCACTGGTCCTTTCCTCCAGGCCCTGCTGGAGGCTCATCAGCTCCTCCTCCCTGTCCTCTGCGCGGGCCTCGGCGTCCTCGGCGGTGGTGAGGCGCTCCATCTCCCGCTCCCGCTGGCGGACGGCGTCCTCCCGATCGGCCAGGCCCTTCTCGCGTTTGACCAGCGCCGCCTCGCGCTCCTTGATCAGGCTCTCGGTCTCGTCGATGTGGGAGGACTTGTTCGCCATCTGGCCCATGGCCTCTTGGAGGTCGGTGCGGCCCTTCTCCTGCTCGGCCAGGAGCGTGCGGACCCGCTCGCGTTCGTTGTTGAGGATCTCCTCCATCTCGATGAGCTCCCGCTCCCGTGCCTCCACCTTCACGGAGCGGGCATCCAGCGTCTTGAGCTCCGTCCGCTGCCGCTCGATGTCCTCCATGATGCGGGACAGGGAGGTCTTGACGCCCTTGTCGAGTTCAACCATGGATTCCGTGTCCCGTCCCCTGGATGCCTCCAGATCCTTTGCGATCGAGACGATCTCCCCGTCCTTGTTCATAAGGGAGCTCTCGGCGGTGATGAGACGGGCAGTGAGCTCCGCCTTCCCCCGTTCCAGCTCCCGGACGCGTGACCTGGCCGCCTTCCAGTCCGCCATCAGCTCCTCCTTCTCGCTGTTGAAGGTCCCTAGCTGTTCTAAGAGGTTCTTCTCCTTCGCTGACCACTTCACCTCGATCCCGTCGAACTCCTCGCGCACCATTTTCAGCTCGCCACGCTCCAGCTCGATGCGCTCCTCGCGCATCTGCAATGCCCTCTCGCGCTCCCTCATGGTGTCCTCGCGGACGCTGAGCTGGTCCTCACGGCGTATCAGCTCCTCGTGACGGTGCTCCTGGGCGATGCGGAGGCGCTCCAGCTCCTGGCGCTCCTGGGAGACGGACCGTCGGGCGGTCTCGGCCTGCTCCCGCTGCGACCCGATGGTGGCCAGGGAACTCTCCACCTTGGCCTCCTGGAGGGCTACCTCCTCCTCCCGGTCGTGTATCTGCACCTCCCGCTGGGTGATGGACGCCTCCAGGTGGCGGTTCCGCTCCTCATCCTCCTCGGCGTGGGCCTCCCTGCGACGGAGGGTCTCGTCGCGGCTCCTCACCCGGTGCTCCAGCTTGGAGACCTCCGACTGGAGCTTCTTGACCTCGGTGGTGCGTTCGTCCATGGCCTGCTCCCGCCGTCGCATCTCCTCCTCCCGCACGTCCACCTCGGTCTTGAGGTTCTGCAGCTCCCGCTCCTTGAGGGTCAGCATCTCCTCGGTCTCCGTCTGCTGGGAGGTGACACGGTGGAGGTCCAGCTCCCTTCCGGTGAGCCTGTCCATCTTCTTCCGGATCTGCTCGTTGCGTAGCTCGAGGGTCAGGTCCTTCTTGGCCATCTCCCTCTCCTGGCCCTGACGCTCGCTCACCTGGGCATTGAGATGGGTCTCCCGGTCCTGGAGCTCCTGTCGCTCCTGGCGGAACTCCTCCTGCTTCTCGAGGAGCTCCTTCTCCAGGTATTCCAGTGCGGACTCCTTCTGCCGGAGCTCGTCGGTCTTGCGCTTGTTCAGGGCCAGCGTCTCGCGCAGCTCCCTGTCCTTGATCTCCATCTTGGACTCGAGGTTACGGATGACATCGAGGTACTGCTCTAGGAGGCCCTGCTTCTCCATCAGCTCGTCCTGGACCTTGTTGAGCTCCAGCCTGATCTTGTTCCTTTCCAGCTCCACCGCGGTGGTGGTGCCCTCCCTGGACTCCATCAATCGCTCGATGGAGTGCTCCAACTCGAGGATGGTGTTCTCCCGGTTGATCAGCTCCTGCTGAAGGGAGTCGATGCGGAGGAGGAGCTCCTCCTCGGGAGGGCGCTCCATCGGAAGCTCTGCCAGCATCCTGCGGACCTCGGCGTCCATGAAGACCACCGGGGGTTCCTCCGGAGAGGCCTCGACCTCCGTCGATGGGCGGCTCACCACCTCGCTGGCGATGGCCCGTGCCTTCTCCACGGCCTCCTCTCCGACGGGGGGCCGACTATCGATGATGGCCGTGCTGTCGGCGCCCTCCGCGTCGCCCATGGAGGTTAGCTCGCCCAGCCAGTTGTTCACGTCCTCGATTATCTCGTCCAGGTCGACAAGCTCCCCGGACAGGGCGTCGCTCACGGCGACCCTGTCGCGCCGGGAGAGGCTTCCCAGGAGCGAATCCACCTCCTCCCTGATGTGGAGGAACTGGCCCCGCTTCTCGGCGCATATGCCGATGCGCTGGTCTATACGCTCTTGGGCGATGGAGAGGCGGGATGACCAGTCGGCCTGCTCGTCCTCGACCTGGATGAGGTCCCGCTCGATGTTCTGGATCTCCTCGGCCTTGGCCTCGCTTATCCGACCGCTCTGGTACCTCTTGAGGCGGCCCTTCTTCCGGTGGAGGTCCTTCTCCAGGATGCTCAGGCGTGCCATGGCGGTCTCCCGCTCCCGCTTGTATGGCGTCAGCTCCTCCATGAGCTCGTCGAACTCGGCCTTGGTGGAGTTGATCTGGGAACGGACGTCGTCCACCACCTTGTCCCATCGTTCCAGCTCGGCGAGGGGTATCTCCTCCTCGACGACCCCCGACTCCACCTCCTCTCCGGCAGCGAGGAGCCCCTCGTCCTCTGCCAGTATCTCGTCGGAGATGCGCTGGGACGAGAGCCGCTCCGCCTGGGAGCGCTGCTCCTCGAGCCGCTGGAGCTCGGCCATGTACAGGTCGTAGCTCTTGGAGAATATCTCCAGGGCGTATTCCAGCTCGGAGTCGGCGACGGTGGATACCTCGACCAGGTTGGCCATCTCTACGAACTCGTTCCAGGCCTCCTTGCTGCAGGGGAGCGGGGCCTCCATGATGGAGTAGACCGTCTTTGTGGCGATGAGAAGGTCCTCCAGGAAGATACCGTCAGCCTCGTCCGCCCAGTAAACGAACTGGCGGAAGGTGTCCTCGTTGATCGCCACGTTCATCTGGAAGTCCGTGAACAGCTCCAGGGCCTGCTGGTGGATGGGGTCCACAGGACCGGTGCTGGGGGTCTCCCCCTCCATGGGGGGAACGCTGATGAACCGGAGGTAGTCCTCGTCGTCCTCCAGACCCCGCTGGTCCTCGTAGCCCCGGCTGTCCTGGGGACCTTCCCGGTCCTTCCTGGACGGGACCGAGGCCACCCTCCGCACCCGCTTGACCTTCTTGCGATCGTCTTCCTCTGCCGTTTCGAATACCCCCGTGGGGTCCTGGTCGATGGAGCCTTTGCTCGTCGTTCTATTCTGTCTGGAGGTATAATACCTTTATCACGTGAGAACCAGGGGCTGGAAATGATATCTCCAGGGTCTGGCCACCACCATTCTAACTGAATAGAAACATGTGCAAGGCTTTATAAGAAGCGACCATCGTCCGATTCTATAGCCAGTAGCAATGCTACGAAACCGGGTGAAACGAATGGCGGTCTCCGCGGTGGAAATCGAGAAGGGTTTCGGTACGATGTACTTGGAGCTCATCGACATCCAGGACCCGACCCTGGTGCGCGAGATCCTCGAGGAGGTGCTCGCGGACCACCCCAAGGTCTCGGGAAAGGAGGGGGAGATCGACCTGTCTGGCGATACCGAGGAGGGGGTGCTGTTCACCCGGGACTTCGCCCGCCGGTGCAACCAGCTGCTCGGCACCCCCGAGGACATCTTCCTCAACCACTTCCACTGGGACTCCGACAGGTCCGCGGGGGGCTCTCCGGAGATCGACCGGATGGTGGCGGGGTTGAGACCCGGACGGTCGTACCTGGTCAAGGAGTACGGCAAGTCGAAGAAGACCTACCAGATGTTCAAGCAGCTGAACGAGGGCCCCTACGCGGGCCTGTGCGTGTCCCGCACCAAGCCCACCATACTGGAGTCCGAATACGGCTTCGGGAAGATGGAGACCCGTTGGCTCACCGACATCTACCTGACCGAGGACGACCTGATCAACCCCACCAACGTGGCCCAGATCACCATCATCGTCAAGGACTTCATTAAGCACAACGACAAGGGAGCCATCCTCCTGGAGGGCATCGAGTACCTCATCTACTACAACGGGAACGACAGCATCATCAAGCTGCTGTTCTCCCTCAACGAGAACGTGATGGTCTCCGATAGCCTTCTCATGGTGCCCGTGGACCCCAAGAGCGTCGACGCCAAGACCCTCTACCTCCTGGAGAAGGACCTGGAGGTCATCGACTTCACGTGACCTTCTTCTCCTGCCTTCTCCTCAGGAACGGCATCACCACAAGCAGGAGTATCACGGCTGCAGAGATCAAGACAAGACCCAGCCCAACGAGCCCCGTCCGGTAGTCGGGGGCGGGCTCCACCCTCTCGATGGTGACGGTGGTGCTGTTGGTGTTCCCGGCCAGGTCCGTCACCGTGACCTCGAACACGTTGACGCCCACCTCGAGGGGGAGGTCCTCCTCGAAGGTGCCGTCGTGCTTGACCGACCGACGCACGCCATCGATGGTCAGCCCGACGCCCGCCTCCGTGTAGCCGTACAGGGTGATGCTGTCCCCCTCGGTCTTGGGGCCCGTGACGGAGGTCGTGACCGTGAGCTTCGGTGGTATGGTGTCCACGGTCACATCGTACTCGTAGGGGATGGCCTCGTTCCCGGCGCGGTCGCTCACCACCACCACTATGTTGTTCGCGCCCTCCTCGAGGTCGAGGTCGATGAGCATCCTGGCCGAAGGACCGAACCTCCGTTGGGCCACCGTCACAAAGACGGGCTCCGAGGCCTGGATGGACATGCGCACCTGCGGGGTCGAGCTGATAAATCGGTGCCCGATGGGGATGAGCTCGCCATCCACGGCCCGGAGCTCGCATGAGCATTCGGGGTGTTCCACATCCATGATGATGGTGAACGTGACCGAGTTCCCGTTCCCCGCCATGTCCGTGACACTTACCTCGAACACGTTGCAGCCCATCTCCAGGTCACACTCCTTGAGGAAGGTCCCCTCGGGGGCAGGCACGACCTCACCATTGATCATGACGACGTCCAGGTACTCATCCTCCGCCGTTCCCAGGATGAACACCGTGTCCTCATTGGTATGCACAGTCGTCCGGTTCGGGCTCTCGATGGTGATCCTGGGAGGCTCCCAGTCGGCGAACAGGACGATGACGCGGTGATAGGAGTTGCCCGCGGCATCGCGGACGTCGATGTGAAGGTGGTACTCGCCGAAGGGCAGGTCGACGACGTGCTCGAAGGCACCCCTCAGGAGAACGACCTCCTCGCCCTCTATCACCAGGTGGGCTCCCGGCTCCGTCTCTCCCTTCACCAGGACCTCCCACGAGGTGATCCAAGAGCCGTTCCAGGGGGACTCGACCAGGAGGTATGGGGGGGTAGAGTCGAGATGGACCTTGAAATCGGTCATGTTATGGTTGCCGGCCCTGTCCTCGGCTACGACCGAGAAATGGTTGAGCCCTTCTCTCAGGAAGAGGGTGAACTTGAAGGAGCCATCAGCCGTGATGTGATGCTCGACGCCATTGACCACGAGGCTCGAGCCGGGTTCTGTTCGACCTGAGACCATCAGTTCGCTTGTGTTGACGCTATGTGGAGGGTCATTGAGCTCCAGGAAGGGTGCCACCGAGTCGATGTTGAAGATTACCATGACCGATTCAGCCTCGTTGCCGACCTTGTCGGCGGCATATACGCTCAGGACATGCTCACCGTCGAGGAGGTCCGAAAGGGGAAGGCTCCATCTCCCCTCCACCGGGTCGTCGATACCCTCGGGTGCGGACCCGTCCAGGGAGTAGGTCAGGTCCGCCAACCCGGAGCCTACCTCGGTGCAGGTCCCGATAGCGTTGAGGGCGTCCCTGTTATGGTAATGGCCGAAGGAGGGAACCTCGATCGTGAGCGTTGGTGCAAGATCGTCGATGATCTCCACGGCGACGGGCATCGCCCCCCATGGGTCCATTCCTGTCGCGTTGAACCTGCGACCGGCACGGATGATGGATGGGGTCAGTACCTCACGGACGCACCACGAGGATGGCATTATCTCCCAGCCCAGCATCACAATTGGTTCGGGTCGACCGATATCCATGCTCGTCACGATGGCCCCGTCATCGCCCAGCAGGTCGAGTCTACCAGACGGGATCTGGTCCCCGTCCCTCCATCTGACGGATGAGATGTCGAGACGGGTGTACGCACGGATGTACAGGCCGTCCTCAGATACGATACCCACACCTAGTTGGTGCTCCGTGTCGTATATTGATAGGCTGGCTCCGTATCCCACGGTGAAGCCATTCAGCATCCTTTCGAAGGTGGAGTTGTGGACGGTCACATGGAAGTGCGGGAGAGCTCCCTGATACTCGGATAGGACCGCGATGGAATATCTACAGTTATTCGCTGCTAGATTGCCGATGGAGAAGTCGAGGTCAGGTCCTTCCCTAGTGTACAGATAGTACGCGTTTCGCACCCCCTCGACAGTGTTGCCGGCGAAAGAGAGGTGAGACCGACCCGTGACCTGAATCGAGAATCCAGAATAATAGACAGATACGTCATCGCACACGATACTGTTGTTAATGAAGTTGGCCGTCCCGCCATTCATCTCTGAAAGGGCAATACCTGCTGGAGTCTGGATGAATTCACAGTTCGAGACCGTGATATCGAGGCCACGGTCCAGCATTATCGATAAACCATATCGAAGCTTACGGAATATCAAGTTCTCGATGAGCGCTTGCACGTTGCGGACCGACCCGTTGGAGGGCTCGATCTCGATGACCGAGCCCGAGGAGGCCTTATCCAGGTCCCGGATCACCCACTCAAGGTCCCTGGAGATGCCAGGATGGTTATAGTAGAGCCTTGTCCCGTCCCTGACAGTGACGTTCACGAACAGGATGTCCGTCCAAGCGTCGATCTCGGACCTTATGTTACAATGGCGGAACTCGACCATACCGTCCTCGAGGGTGATGCCGGTGACGTTGGAGAGGCCAGAGAACCCATCGATGGTACATCCCTCGAGGAGGGTGTCGTTGCGGACGGTGAAGGTTGAGCCAACGTGACTCCCGAAGATTTTGCTATCGGTGGACCTCAGGGTCCCTCCCCTATCCACGAGAATGCCTTGGCCCTGATACGAGAGGTTCAACCTGAGAGTGGAGTTCAACAATACCAATGTACCTCCCTCATCGACGGTCACGTTACCTGTGACGATAACGGTCTCGTCCCGAAGGGTTACGGTCTCGTTGACTATCTCCCAACCACCTTCGATGTACGTCGTGGTGGCCTCAACATCGTCCGCAGCGAATTGCATCCCAACCAGAGCAACGGAGCAGATGGCGACAAGCGTGAATGCCAGCCCAAACCCTCTAGACCCACGAAAGGTCATCGCTATCCTGTTCGCTCCCCGTTCTATTTAATCTTATTAGGACGGATTTAGAGATGTCTTGTGAACGGTTCAAAACCTTCACGGGTATATCCTTCTCTTGTCCCTCGGGAAGGGGAGGGCCCACTTGATGTGGCTGATGCCTCCTATCCACTGGACCACCCTGTCGACGCCCATGCCGTAGCCCGAGTGGGGGACCGAGCCGAACCTGCGGAGGTCGATGTACCACTGGTAGGCCTCCCTGTCCAGGCCCTCGTCGTCGATGCGGTCGAGGAGGACCTCCAGATCCCAGATGCGCTCCCCTCCTCCGATGATCTCGCCCACCACGGGGGCTATGAGGTCGTGGTTGAGCACCCGCTCGGGCTCGGAGGGGTCGGGCCGGTGGTAGAAGGCCTTGAGCTCCCTCGGGAAGTGGTGGATGAAGATGGGCACCAGGGTGTCCTTGGTCAGGGCCTTCTCCTCCTCGTAGCCGAAGTCGTCGCCCCACTCCACGGAAGCGCCGTTGGCCTGCATCGTCTCGACGGCCTCGTCGTATCGCATGCGGGGGAAGGGCTGCTCCACCGCCCGCAGGGCCTCAAGGTCGCGGCCCAGGGTCTCCAGCTCGTCGTGGCGGAGCTCCAGGCAGCGGCGGGCCACGTGCCTGATGGTCTCCTCCTCGATGTCCATCATGCCGTCGTTGCCCACCCAGGCGGTCTCGATCTCGAAGTGCCAGAACTCGGTGACGTGGCGCCGGGTGCGGGACTTCTCGGCCCGGAACGATGGGGCCAGGGTGAAGACCTTCTCCATGCTGAATATCAGGGCCTCCAGGTACAGCTGGGAGCTCTGGGTCAGGTACACCTTCCTGTCGTAGTAGGGCACCTCGAAGAGGGTGGAGCCGCCCTCCACCTGGCCTCCCACGAACATCGGGCCCTGGGACTCGAAGTAGCCCTCGCCGTAGTAGTGCTCGCGCAGGGCCTTGATGATGGTGCTGCGGAGCTTCAGGGTGGCCGTCATCTCGCGGCTGCGCAGCCAGAGGTGACGGACGTCCAGCAGGTACTCCTCCGACTTGTCCTTGTAGATGGGGAAGACCTCCGCGGAGTGGACCACCCTGGCGGAGGTCACGTGGAGCTCCCGGCCACCGGGGGCGCGCTCGTCGGGATTGACCCGGCCGGTGATCTCCACGGAGGATTCCACCAGGGCCTTCTTGAGGGCGACGAACCCCTCCTCGTCCATGTCCTTCTTGGACGCCACCGTCTGTATGATGCCCGAGGAGTCGCGGACGGTCACGAAGGCCAGCGAGCCGGAGGAACGGGTCCGGAAGACCCAGCCCCGGATGGAGACCTCCTCGCCGTCGAGGGCTCCCTCCAGCACCCGAGATATCTGTTCCACGTACGCACCTCTGAACGCCCTAAGGCCCCGCCCCGATAAAAATGCTGTGTCGGGTGGTCCTCGTCCCTAGTACTCCTCCCAGCCCCCTGGCTCCTCGGCCGGGGGGGTCTGGGTAGGCGGTGGCGGGGTCTGGGGTGGCGGGGTCCGGGGTGGCGGCGGCGGGACCTGGTATCCGTCCCTTGGCTCGGCGGGGGCGGGGCGGTCCTCCTTTCGCGGCTGTGGGGCCTCCCGGTCCTGCTGCTCGCGCTTGCCCCGCATCACGAAGAACACCGCGGCGAGGATGACCCCCACGACCAGACCGGCGAGGAAACCGCCGAAGGCGGCACCGGTTGAGGATACCTCCGACGGCTGGACATCCGACTCCCGGAGGACCGATACGGAGGTTGTGTTGGTGTTGCCCATGGCGTCCACCACCTCGAGGGTGAACTCGTTCCTGCCGTCGACCAGGGCCACGGTGTGCTGGAACTTCCCTCCCGAGAGCAGGGCCACGGACTCTCCGTTGATGGTCAGGCTTGACCCCTCCTCGGTGATGCCGTTGATGCTCGCGGTGTCCTCCTTGGTCCGGGCACCAGGTTGGGGGGAGGTCATCGTCAAGGTGGGCGAGGTGGTGTCGACGTAGATGCGCTGCCTGTACGTCTGGGCCTGGTTGCCTGCGGCGTCCGTGATGTAGATCTCGATCTCGTTCGACCCCTCGACCATGTCGAACTGCAACCGGACATCGGTGCTGGGTGAGAGGGCTTCCCCGCCCGAGGGGGCGACGATGGATACCTCATCGATGGTCAGGTGGACCTCGACGATGGGCGCGGTGCAATAGAGGCTCCCCTCTATGTATAGAAGCTCGCCACCCAGGGCCGTCAGCTCGGTAACGTAGGTGGGTGGGGTCAGGTCCCTTATGATCACGACCTTGGTGGTGACGCTGTTCCCCGCCGCGTCCGTGGCGTTGATGATGAACACGCGGGTTCCCTCGGGGATGGTGAACTGCTCGTCGAAGCCACCGTTGGTCAGCTTGACGAACACATCGTCTATCATCACATGGTCGAGGGTGGGGTCGTCCACGTCACCGGAGATGTAGAAGGTGCTGTCCCGGATGTAGACCTCCGCATTCTTGGGATCGCTGATGGTGAGCTCCGGCGCGGTCCAGTCCACGTGCAGGGTCACCTCGGCGGTGGCCGAGTTGCCCGCGAGGTCCGTGGCATCGACCGTGATGACGAACTCGCCCTCGGCCAGGTCCACCCTCTTGCGGAAGCCGCCCTCCACCACGGAGGCGGTGCTGTCGATGACAACGAGGTCCACGCCGTCCTCGGTGGTGCCCTCGACGTAGACCGACCTGGCGTTGGTCCAGATGTCGTCCTCGGGGGCGGTGATGAGCAGGGGAGGCGCGATGGTGTCCAGGGTAACGGAGATGGACACGCTGTTCTCGTGGCCAGCTCTATCGATGACGTTCACGACGATGGTGTTGGGGCCCTCCTCCAGGGTCACGAGGGCACTGAAGGTCCCGGCCTCCGAGACCGGCCACTCGACGCCGTTGACGGTGAGGATGGTCATCCCCTCGGTCCTGCCGGAGATGGCGTAGCTCTCATTGTTGACCAGCTCTTGCGTGGGGTCCATATCGATGAACGGGATGACGGTGTCGACGAGGAACGACACGCTGACCACGTCGCCCCCCAGACCGACAACGTCGTAGATCCGAAGGTAGAGGGTGTGCTCGCCGTCGGACAGGGACAACATGGGAAGGCTCCAGGTCCCGTCGCTCCAGCTGGTGAGGGGGGAGTACGTCTCCCCGTCCATGGAGTACTCGACCCTGTCCACTCCCGCTCCCAGCTCGTGGTATGTACCGCTGGCCATCACCGTGGTGCTGCTGTAACCCCCGTCCGGCGATGGGGTGCTGATGGATAATGTCGGTACGTAGTCATCGACCAGCTCGACCCTGCGAGGCGCGGGGTACCAGATGTCGATCCGCTCGCCCCGGAAGCCATGGCCCTGGATGTAGATGGCCGGGTACAGATAGGTGGAGGTCCTCCTGCCGTTGCTGTCGATCTCCCATCCCGCGACGCGCTCCCTCTTGAGCATGCTGAGGTTGAAGCGGACCACCTCGACCTGGGTGGCGTTCTCCAGGACCAGGAAGCCCTCGGCGATGGCCTGGGCGTCCTTCCACTTGGCCCCCAGGATCTCGACCTCGGTGTAGGCCTTGATCCAGGAATTGGAATCGACGGTCCCCGACCCCTTCATGTGGACGGTGTCGTAGACGGTGATGGAGCTGCTGTTGGTGGCCCAGAAGCATCCGTAGACGTCCTTGATGCCGGTCAGGGACGAGTTGTGGACGGTGAGGGTGAGGCTGCGGTCGGCCCGGATGCCGTACACGCAGTCTTGGACGGTCAGGTGTCCGACGGAGGTGGTGTAGGCGCCGGTGAAAGGACCCGAGAAGTGGTACGCGGTCCCGACATCGGTCACCCGGTTCCCGGCGAGATTGTTGGTGATGGAGGGGCCGGTACGGATCGAGAAGCCGACGGAGCTGCTCCCGGTGCCGTTGGTCACCCAGTTGTCCTGTAGGGTGAAGGTGCCTCCCGTTGAGTAGCTGAATAACCCGTATCTACACCGGGTGAAGACGCAACGTTCCACGTTCATGGTGACCTTGCCGGTGGTATACGTGTAGATGCCCCTGTAGAGGTTATGGAAGGAAGTGTCGTCCACCTGGATATCGACCTGCTCGCCGGTGGAGTAACAGATCACGTAGATACCGCTGATCAACTGGCTGGTACCGCCACTGCCCTCGAACCGGCATTCGTCGATGGAGACGGTGTAGGCCGCGTCCGCATAGTAGTTCGAGATGTACACGTTGCTGTAGGTGATGTCCCGGACGGTGACGTTGGTAAGGACGGTGTCGGTCTCTAAAATCAGGCCGTAGTAGTTGCTGTCCTCGATGACGGTGTCCGTGATGGTGATGGTCCCACCGGCCAGCATCATCCCCCTGTTCGTTCCGGACCCGTAGAAGTGGGAGATGGTGCATCTGTCGATGGTAGCGTCGGATTCGAACTTGATGGTGATCCTGGCATCGCTGCCGCGGATGGTGCTGTCCTGCGCTTCCAGCTTCCCCCCGGTCCGCACAAGGAGGCTGCGCTGTCCGTTCGCGGAACCGTTGATGGCCAGGTCACAATCGACCAGCTGGAGGGTCCCCCCCGAGGCGATGGTGACGTTGCCCCTCACGTCGATGGTCTCTCCCACGATGCGGATGGTCCCCCCGATCACCCAGTTCCCGTAGATGTCACGGTCGGCCGCCTCGGCGCCCTCGGTGAGGCCCCAGACAAGGGCTGCAGCTAGAATCACTATCATAAGGGGCAGGAAGAAGCTATTCCGGGATCTCATCAGAACACCGGGCGCACCCAGAGCTGGCGTCGGATTAATAGGTTTCCATTTTGTTGAGAGAGCCCTCAGCCCTTGGTGACCGTCACGGACCGCTTGTTGTCCGCCGCCGTCCCGTAGAGGGCGCTGAGCTCGGTTATGAAGTCACGGATCTCGTAACTGGCACCCGCGTCCTGGAGGGCTGTGTGGATGTTCTCGCAGAAGTGGTGGAACAGGAAGGCATCCTCGGGGCTGGCCTCGCCGGTGAGGAACATCTCCAGGAGCATGTCGCTGGTCACCGTCTTCTTGGACAGGAAACCGCCATACGTTATGGTCTGGGGTGCCTTGGACACTATCCCGGGCGGGTCCTCCTTCCGGAGGGCGGCGATGTAGTTGCCCGTCACCTTCTCCTTGATTATCCTGTCGAGGAAGGCGATGGATGGCTCGATCTTCGAGACCTGGATGGCCCTCTTCGCGCCAAGGACCAGGGCGTCCTCCAGATCCTTCTGGACGGGGTACCCGATGCTCAAGTAGCACCCGAAGCCCGAGAACACTCCACCCGCGAACCTGTCGCTGGCCACGTTGGCGTCGCAGGAGGTGCACTCGCCAAGGAAGCTCTGGAGGTCATAGAACTGCATGCGGGCCTCGGAGATGGACACGTCCCGGTCGCGGAGGCTCCCGTCCCGGTCCTTGACCGTGGTCTTGATGAATATCTGCTCGGCGGTCCGGTTGGGGTCCTTCTCCTTCCATTCGTTGGCCAGGGCCTCCACCTTCTTGGCCTGGAAGACCTTGTCGGCCAGTCCAATGACCCCGAGCGCCCTCTTCGCCGTGCAGTCCCTGCCTATGCAGATGCAGAATCCCTTCACATGACCACCAGCTTGCTACGCTGCCACCGCCCCGGAGGTGGTTGCATGGAATGGTGTGCCAGGGTATTTAATCCATTCGGACCCCAAGCCCTGGTGGTACCAAACCCCAAACGTGATATACATCCCCGTGACCTTTATCATGTGGTGGTTGGAGTGGATAACCGTAGGTCGAAAGTACTCGCGCTGGTGTTCGGTCTTGCCTTGCTGACCTCGCCCCTCGTCCTGATCGCATGCTCACCGAACGCCGCTGGGTCCCCGGTCGTGATCGATACGTTCTCCGGAGGCACGACCATTGCCAATCTCACCTTCATCGAGGAGGCCACGAACCGCTCCCTTGCCATCGAGATCCCAAGGGGAGCGACCGTGACGAAGGCCTCACTTGCCATCGAGGGGATCCCTGGACTCGTTCCCAGGATCAAGCAGCTGGACTTCGTCAACGGGAGGCTTGGCAAGAACGTGTGGGCGTATCACGAGGAGGACAAGGGCATCCATCCACCCTCGGTGGGTCCCCTCACGAGCGGATGGACCGGGGCCAACAAGAAGGAGTACACGAGCCTGGACAAGAACGACCAGGCCTATTGGTCCACGAGCACGAAGGTCGTGGCGATCCCTCCACCGGACCCGCCCATCGAATGGCCCATGCAACTGTTCCACTTCAACCCGGGCATCACGAACGCCTCCTCAATGTTCATCTCCTGGCTGGGCCGTGGATGGTGCGCCGTGAACCAGACCAACCCGGGCCATGCGGAGCTGTGGCTGTACAACCACACGGGTTCGAAATGGGAGGAGGTGGCCGACTACTCGTCCCGCCAGGCTGTGGATACCGAGCTGAACCATACCGCCAAGGCCCCGATCCCCTACATCTCCACGAACGGGTCCATCGACGCCATCGTCGTCGGTGCCCACTCCGACACCGTAAAACAACGAGTGGGTCAGGGCCAGCTCCTTTCGGACTACATAGAGGTGAGGCTCGAGGCCGACCCGGTCCTGCAGTACCCCTACGACGTCACCCTGGAGATCGGTGGCACCAACGTCACCACCTACTACGACTACCTCGAGGATGAGCTGGTGATCGATGAGGCCCAGGGACTGGATACGGCGATCCAGGCGGTCATCGACAGAGCCGAGGTGTTACCGGGAGACCTGGTGATCCCCTTCAACTTCTCCGTCGGCAACCAGACCGTGGGAAAGGTACAGGTCCGGGACCTGGAGATCGAGTACGAGCCCGTTGTGAACCTCCCTCCCGTGTGGAACGGTCCAGAGGAGGTGGAGACGGAGGAGGACCTGCCGTGGACCGATGTGATCGACCTGTTCGCAGCCTTCCCTGACGACCACAACACCGGAGCTCTCAACTTCCAAGTGGTCGACGCGTCCGACCCTGCCAACCTCTCGGCCCGCATCGGATGGTGGGACGGGAACAGGTCCCTGGAGGTCCAGGGCGCACGGGACTTCTTCGGTGAGGCGCAGGTGAAGGTGCGGGCCATCGACAGGTTCGGTGCCTCGACGAACTCCTCTTGGATCACCGTGAGGGTGTTCCAGACCCCGGATGCGCCGAGGCTCGCCGACCCGGGCGCCTTCACCATCAAGGAGGGGGACACCCTTGAACACGTGTTCTCCGTCGAGGACCCGGACCTCCCTGACGACGAGCTGACCTTCTCGAGCAGCAGCGACTGGGTTGCCATCGACGAGGCCACCGGGAGGATCGAGTGGACCCCCTCTTCGACCCAGGTGGGACCCCACAGGTTCGTCGTGAGCGTCACGGACCGGTTCGACCTGACCGCGTACCTGACCGTCAACATCATGGTCACCGACGTCAACGAGGCCCCGACGATATCCTCCGTCCTGGAGATGGACGCCGTCCAGGACGAGGTCGCCCGCTACACCATCCGGGCAGAGGACGCGGACGTGCCCTTCGGCGACCGGCTCACGTACGAGGCCTTCGCCGATGGGATCGTCCTCGACGTGGAGGCCATAACGGGGCTGATGTCCTTCAACCCCACGAACTCCCACGTGCCTGGGTTCGAGATAACGCTACGGGCCACGGACTCCCTGGGAGAGCAGGGTGAGGCCGTGCTGTACGTCAACGTGGAGAACCGGAACGACCCGCCGGTCCTCGAGGGCATGGGACCCTACGAGTACTATCAGAACGACGCCATCTCGCTCCAGCTGGTGGCCACCGACCCGGACCTGGGGCTTGACATCCCGGTCCCCGAGACCCTGTCCTTCGGGACGACGGGTCCCGAGGGCTTCGCGGCCGACGAGGACGGGATGATTGAGCTGGTCCCGGACCAGTCCCTGGTGGGTGAGCACTCCATCATCTACACCGTCACCGACAGCGGGGGGAAGCAGGACAGCATGACCGTGGTCTTCATCATCATCGATGTCAACGACCCGCCGGTATGGTCAATTGCGCCATACCAAGGGCAACTCAAGGAGGACGAGACCTTCGAGGTCACGTTCAATGCCGAGGACCCCGACGGCGACGAACTCACGTACTCGGACGACAGCGACCTGTTCGACATCGACCCCGTCACCGGCAAGGTCGTCTTCACCCCTGGTCAGATGGACGTCGACTTCGTGGAGTTCACCATCACCGCATCCGACGGAAGGGGAGGCACCGCTACTCACTCGGAGAGCATATCGTACTCGTACGTGAACGATGCCCCAGTGATCACAGCCATCGGACCGGACGATGGGAGCGAGTTCGAGGAGGGCAAGAAGGTCACCCTGTCCGTCACCGTCACGGACGAGGAGGGTGACCAGCTGACGATTACCTGGAAGGAGGGCGAGAAGGTCCTTGGGACCGGCGCCAACGTCCCCGACCTCAAGTTCAAGCCCGGGAAGCACACCGTCGTCCTGACCATCGACGATGGCACCGAGGTGGTGACCGAGGAGGTGGAGTTCACCGTCCTCGAGAGCGATGAGGAGCCCGGGTTCCCTGCTGCCCTGGCAGTGCTCGCCATCGTCGGTGCCATATTTGCACTGGGCCGTCGAAGGAAATAGAAGGATATTGGCGGGCCGGAAGGGATTCGAACCCCTGGCCATTCGGTTAAGAGCCGAACGCTCTACCTAGCTAAGCTACCGGCCCGCAGGGCTGGCGCCGTATATGACGTTGGGTTGATAAGCTTTTCTAGTCAGGGGGATGGGGGGTCCGCAGCATCCTTCGTACCAAGGTTTATATTTAAATGCCGACTTAAGCTGATTCGATAGCGATGGCACTATCTCCTCTCCTAGTCAACATCGTCCTATTCGGGGGCCTTTTCGTCCTCGCAGCGGGCTACTTCTGGGAGGACCGGAGACGCCATCTGCTTCGCATCCTGGGTTCCCTCCTCCTCGCGTTCTTCTTCATCTACGAGGTGTTCCGGATCATCGACGAGGGCAAGGACCTTTGGAACATCACCTTCACCGCCATCGCGGCCCCGGTGTTCATCTTCGTGGCGTGGCAGGAGTACCTGTCGTACCGATGGGACGAGGACAACGACAGCCTCAAGTGGATCATCGGCACCGCCTTCGTCGCGGGCCTCATCTACTACGCCTTCGACCGCATACCCGTCTTCTCCGCGGCCATCATCTGGGTCACCGCCGCCGAGAGCATCTGGATTGGCCAGATGGTCGGTTACGGCTGGCACATGTCCGTGGGCGAGGTCATATGGGGACCGGACCACGTGGCGGTGGACATCGTCGGTGCCAATGTCCGCATCATCCTGGCCTGCACGGGCATAGAGGCGATCGTCATCTTCGTGGGGGCCATCTTCGCCACACAGACCATCCGGGACCCTTGGGCAGGGTACCGGAACCCTGACAAACCAGGCCTCCTGCGGCTGCGCTCGATGTCGCAGAAGGAGAGGATAGCGCGGGCCCTCCTCATCACCATCTCCGTCATCTGGGTGGGCAACCTCATACGCAACGTCATGATCATCTACATGGTGGACGAGCTGGGCATGGACTTCGAGTTCGTCCACGGGGACATAGGAAAGAGCATGAGCTTCGTCATCCTCCTGGGGCTCGCCTTCGTCACCTTCAACCTCATTCCCGAGATGCTCGACAACATCAGCGGCATCGTGGACCTCGTAGACCGCAAGTCCCCCGAGGAGCGGCGAAAGGAGGAGCTGGAACGGGCCAAGGAGGAGGCCGAGGATGAGGCCGAGGATGAGCTCCTGGAAGAGAGGGAAACAGGGGATGTCGATGTGCCCCTGGATGCCGAGGAGCCCTCCGGCACCTGAGCTCCAGCTCGCAATCACCTGGCCTGAGGTCGACCGCATCAACCCAGGAAGACCTCTCGGCCACGTATCTCGGTGGCTGCCCTCCGGGCGTCGTGGCGGAGCCTGACGATGGCGATGGGACGTTCCAGGGTGCCCACGATGCTGGTCACGTTGCCCATGCTCTGGCCCCTGGGCGTGAACACCTCGGCCCCGCGACCACGGGTCAGGTCCTCCGCGACACGGAGATCGAGTGGATCGAGCTCGACACGGAGATTGCCATCCATACCAAGGTCCGCGGCGAGGCCGCGGGCGAGCATCTCCCGTTTGGAGGATGGCCTCTTGCGCTCCTTGGGCTGATGGCGCCTGGGGGGACCTCCATATTGGCGCTTGCTCCCCCTCTTCTCGTATCCACGTTTCGGGGACTGTTTCATCGGGGGGCGCGAGGGCGGTGGTCGTTAATAAGGATTCTCACGGGCAGCCCTGCAGGGTCACGCCCCCCTCGCCAGCACCTCTGGTAATCCTCGGATTGGGAAATTAAAAGCCCTAATTATAAATATGGTCCATCCCATTACTCAAAACAACACCAAGACGGTGGATAGCCATGGTTGTGGGTGGCGGTAAAGGACTTACTGTCAAGAATAGCCGCCGCGCCACCCGGAAGGCATCGATCCTGATGCTGCCGGCGTTGGCAGCGGTGCCTCCGAATAGGCCCGCTAGCCCGGGCGATCCACCCCCTCCTGGCATGCAACAACCTTATCCCCAGCAGGCAGCCCCAGCGCAGCCTGCGCCCACCTCTCAACCAACGACCGCGGCGTCCTCGACCGCCACCCACAACCGAATCGCCGCGGTCACTCCACCCCCCGCCCAGGGGTCGGTCCAACCGGCCCCTGGCGGGGGAACTCCAGCTGCGGGGGGGACCCCCGCAGCTACTCCCCCTCCCGCCCTTCAGGGGACACCGACCGCCCAGCCGAGCGTTCCGCCCGCGGGTCCCTCCACCTCCGTCGACACGCTCCTGCGGGAGACCGAGGGGAGGACGCCCGCGACCAAGGAGCCCCCTCGGAAGGGCAGGAAACGGAGGAGGGAGAGAAAGGAACAGACCCCCCTGGAGATGCAGAACGCCGTCAACCGCCTGGCCTTCAGCGTCATCGTGTTCATCGTGATCCTAGGATACGCGTCGCGGACTATGGCCAGGCAGTACCCGAGCAGCGAGATCTGGAACAGCGAGGTCTTCAGCATCGTCGGCATGTTCGCCTTCGCGGCCTCCGTCTTCCTGCTGTTGAAGGCCGCGCGGGTCGGGAGACTGACCCGCGAGCGCATCAGCCCGGCCGAGTCGAGCCGCATGTTCTACGTCACCCTGGGCGGGTTCCTCCTGTGGCTGGTGCCCCTCTTCGGCAGCATCGGCTACTACTTCGGCATCGTGTTCCAGACCTCCGACATGCACTGGCTCTTCTACATCTTCGTGGGGATCGGTATGCTCTCCATCCTCTACGGGCTCTCGGGCTCTAAGGAGAAGGGCTCCTTCTACAGGATCTACATGTGGGGCGTCTACGGCATCGTCCTTGCCACCATCCCGATGGCCCTGCCTGCCATGGGGAGCTTCATCGCCTCGACCTTCTGGTGGAGCGCCACCTTCATCCTCGTCTCGGTGGGCTTCCTCCTGATGGCCATCATGGTCCGGCAGATGCGGGCGGACCAGTACGCCCAGCTGGACAAGGTGCTCGAGAAGGCGGACAATGCCTTCGTCGCCCGACGGTACGACGAGGCCCAGAGGTTCTACTCGGAGGCCATCACCCTCACCCACACGCTCTATTCGGACCAGGTGTTCTCGGGACGGAACCCCCGGGAGCGCGGCGGGACGACGATCCCGAAGGAGTACTTCCGACCCTGGATCGGCAAGGCGAAGTGCCTGGCGCTCACGGGGAAGCTGCGGAAGGCCCTGGCGATCTACGAGCTGATGCTGGAGGTCGACCCGGACAACCCCACCGTCTGGTTCGACCGGGGGCGCATCCTGGTGGCTGAGAAGAGGTACGCGGAGTCGTACATCTCCTTCGACCGGGCCGTCAAGCTCGACCCGCAGCTGGAGGAGGCCAAGAGGGCTCGCACGGACGTGCTGGACATCATCCGCAAGATGGCGGTCTGAGGGTCTCTGAGGTCCCTCACCCTAAACTAGTTATATCGTAGCCCACGATGCTCGGCCGTGGCCCCCCAGAAGATAGTCCACGACCCCGTCCACGGTTCCATCCGGGTGTCGGGGCTGAACATGCGCCTGCTGGATTCGGCGGAGCTCCAGCGCCTCGCCAACATAAAGCAGCTGGGCCTCGCGAACCTGGTCTTCCCGGGGGCGAACCACACCCGGCTCGAGCACAGCCTGGGCGCGTGCCACATCGCCGAGCGGCTCGCCCACGAGCTGGGCCTGGAGGAGGACGACCGGGTCCACCTTACGGCAGCGGCCATCCTCCACGACGTGGGTCACGGCCCCTTCTCCCACACCCTGGAGGGCGCGGTGTTCACCGAGCTGGGCTTCGACCACGTGGAGCACTCGCGCAGGATCATCAGGGGGGAGGAGGAGGCCCTCCCCGAGGGAGAGCGTGAGGAGATCGGGTCCCCGGGGCACGTGAGCCAGCTCATCTCGGAGGAGGGCGTGGATCCCGGAGCCGTCGCGGACCTCCTGGAGGGTGGCAGCGGTCCGACCATATTCGACTTCGCCCCCGACGGCAACCGCATGGAGGGGCTTGACCCCGCGACCCGACACCTGCGACAGATAATCCACGGCGTTGTCGACGTGGACCAGATCGACTACCTGATGCGGGACTCCCACTACACGGGGGTGGCCCACGGCGTCATCGACGTGGACCGGCTCCTCCAGACCCTGGTCCTCGCCGGGGGGGAGCTGGCGGTGCAGCGGGGCGGCGTGTCCGCCCTGGAGGGCATGCTGGTGGCCCGTGGCCTGATGTACAGCAGCGTGTACTTCCACAAGACCGCCCGCATCGCAGAACTGATGCTGGCCCGCACGGTGGAGCGGAACGCCGACCCGGAGCTGATGCGGCGGGTGATATCCCTGACCGACGGGGAGCTCATGTCCGAGCTCTCATCCCGGGAGGGCACGAGGGACGCCGTGCTCCGCCTCAAGTACAGGAGGCTCCACAAGGCGGCCTACCAGGTGCACCTCTCGGACGCGACGGAGGAGCAGCGGGAGGCGATGATGGAACTTTCCAAGGTGCCCGCGAGGAGGTCCCTCGAGGACGACCTGGCCAGGAGGGCCGGCCTCGACGAGGGGATGGTGGTGGTGGACGTCCCGGCGGCCGAGCTGCTGCTGTCCGAGCCCCGCCTCTATACCACCCACATCAGGGTCCTCGACGATGGCGAGCTCTATCCGTTGTCCCGGTTCTCACCCCTTGCCCGGGCCCTCCAGCAGCGGACGGTCACCCAGTGGGGCCTGCTGGTGGCGTGCCCCGCGGAGGGGGTGGACAAGGTCAGGGCCGCGGCGGAGAGGGTCCTCTCACCATGAGATGCGTTTTTCTAGGACCTAGGGGATATCCATCACGAAGATAGGGAGGGTGGAAGCATGCCCGAATGGCATTCTGACGACAACGGTGTGACCATCAGGATCGACCACGACAAGTGCAACGGGGCTGAGGAGTGCGTCCACACATGTCCCGCCAGCGTGTACGAGCTCAAGGACGACCTGGGCAAGGCAGTGGCCGAGAACGTCGAGGAGTGCATCGAGTGCGGCGCCTGCGAGGGCGTGTGCCCTGTAGAGGCCATATGGCACAGCGTGTGGTCGGAATGAGGGCGCACCATCACTCCTTCTTCCGGACGTAACGGTCTATCGGTTCCCAGGCATCCTCGATGTTCGGCATCGGGGGACCAACGGTAACGGGTTCAGAGCAATCAGGGAGCCATAGGACCGCCACCTTCCTTCGACCCAACTTCCTGTAAGGGATCTCGACAAACTCGTAACCTGTGAAGTCCCACCACTCGTAGAACCGTCTACCACGCAGAGTGTTGACCAGCTCTATCCCGCCGTTCCAGACCCTGACCTGGTCATAGATCCGCGCAAAGAAGATGATGAGCACCACCGCCATGAATGCGAAGACGACGAGCAAAAGCGAGAACTCACCCCGTATGACGAGAAGTCCTGGCACGATGGTAAGGGAGAGTACGATGGTGGAGATGAGGGCGAGGAACTTGAGGGGTGTCACCGGATGCTCGGTGATGAGACGACCGGACGGTTCCTTCTCGCCAAGTTCGACCAAGCCAAGCCCCTGATGATATTGAGGCCTCGGGCTATTAAGGTTAATGGAGGGAACGAGGAGAGCATCCGCTCGACCAGTTGTTTTTCCCCATGGAAAAAGCGGTTGACGTTCGACAAGCGATTGGTGCTTAGTGGGATGCCCCCAGGTTTTGTATGAAACACATGTGAATGGATTTCAAAGGAGGTGATCCATCCGCAGGTTCCCCTACGGATACCTTGTTACGACTTAACCCTCCTTGCTGAACCTCGGTTCGAATGCCGCACAAGTCGGCATCCTCACCGAAACCCAACTCAGATGGTTTGACGGGCGGTGTGTGCAAGGAGCAGGGGCATATTCACCGCGGAATGTTGATCCGCGATTACTACGGATTCCAGCTTCATGAGGGCGGGTTGCAGCCCTCAATCCGAACTATGAACGGGTTTCGGGATTACCTTCACCTCTCGGTGTCGGAACCCATTGTCCCGTCCTTTGTAGCGCGCGTGTCGCCCGGGAGATTCGGGGCATACGGACCTATCGTTGCCCCCACCTTCCTCTACTTTAGCAGTAGCGGTCCCTTTAATGTGCTCATGTCCCGGAGGACACAATAGCAATTAAAGGCAGGGGTCTTGTTCGTTATCTCACTTGAGAGAACGCCTTACGGTACGAACTGACGACGGCCATGCACCACCTCTCGGAAAATCGGACAAGGTCTTCAACCTGGTCTTCATGTAACCGTCGCTCCCGGTGAGTTTTCCGGCGTTGAATCCAATTAAACCGCACGCTCCACCCGTTGCGGTGCTCCCCCGCCAATTCCTTTAAGTTTCACTCTTGCGAGCGTACTCCCCAGGCAGTAGGCTTAACAACTTCTCTCCGGCACTGGGCGCCCTCGTGGGACTCCCAACACCAAGCCCACAGCGTTTACACCCTGGACTACCGGGGTATCTAATCCCGTTTGTGCCCCAGGGCTTCGTCCCTTACCGTCGGATCCGTTCTAGTCAGACGCCTTCGCCACTGGTGGTCCTTCAAGGATTACAGGATTTTACCCCTACCCCTGAAGTACCTCTGACCTCACCCAGTCCCAAGCCCGGCAGTCTCCGCGGACTTCGGTCAGTTAAGCTGACCGATTTCCCCACGAATTTACCGGGCCGGCTACGGACGTTTTAGGCCCAATAATAACGACCACCACTCGGGCTGCGGGTATTACCGCGGCGGCTGGCACCCGTCTTACCCAGCCCTTACTCTCCATGCGTTTTAGGCATAGAAACAGCCTACACATTGTGCAAGCACTTGGATTACCCTCGTCGTGGTTTCCCACATTGCGAAGTTTTCGCACCTGCTGCGCCCCGTAGGGCCTGGATTCATGTCTCAGAATCCATCTCCGGGCTACCTCTCTCAAGGCCCGTACCCGTCGTAGGCTAGTTGGTCCGTTACACCAACTACGACCTGATAGGCCGCAGATCCATCCTTGGGCGCCGGAGCTTTCGACCATCTAGCATTCCAGCATTGATGGCCTATGGGGTATTGTACTCAGTTTCCCGAGCTTATCCCCCACCTAAGGGCAGGTTATCCGCGTGTTACTGAGCGGTCCGCCGAGGGCCGAACCCTCTCGACTCGCATGGTTTAATCGTAATCCAATAGCGGTGGCCTCTGGCAGGATCAACCAGAATTATTATCTTTTTTGAATTGGTTTGTGCACACTGATTTAGGTGGCATCACACTAAGTCTCACCTGCTTGTCGAACGTCGGAACCGAGAGGCCATGACGCCGCCTTGCGCCAGTTTTCTCGGATCCCCATGGGGTCTGTCCGCGGCCGTTGAACGGGCCTCATCACAGGTGGGCGCAACATCGCCCTCCTCTGGGTCCTCGCCGGGGCCGCGGTGCGTCCTTATCTTTGGGTCCGCCAGGTATATAACGATTTCGCCCGTAGGGGCATACGTCATCCTCAGCGGCTTAAGGACGCGAGGCAGGGCATAAGCGATGTTGGTTATAAACCTTGTGGCGCGCGCCAGCGTTCCACGGCTCATCTGTTGCCATTGTTGTTGCCGCTCTGGTCGCTGACGGGCACCATGTTCCGGGACAGCTTCGCCAGGGTGACCTCGTCCAGGGCGTAGGGGTCCACGTGGACCATCATGATGAAGTCATCCATCTGGACCATGTCCTGCAGCTCCTCCACGAAGGCGACGACCTCGTCCAGGGGGTTCTGCACCAGCAGGTACTCCAGGCCGTCGAGGCACACCACCGTCCGCTTGTGGTCCCGCACGTAGGTGGTGATCTCGTGCAGGATCATGGTGGTGTTGGAGGGGCTCACGCCCCGCTTGGTGGGGGTCTTCGACAGCCACACGCACTCGGCCCCGGCCTCCGCAACGCTGGGATGCAGCCGCTGGGGATGCACCCGGGAGATGAGCAGGCCCGAGCCCTGCTCGATCACGAGGTCGCGGAAGATGTTGTGGGTCCGGGTCACGTCCTTGCCATGGAAGAGGAAGGTCTTGCCGGGCTCGATGGAGGTGATGCCCTCCATCTCGAAGCGGACGCCCTCTGGGATGTGGGCGTGGGTGATGACCAGGATCTCCTGGAGGTTCTTTTCGACGCCGTCGAACTTTGCGATGTTGCCATCCCACTTCTTGAGCACGTGGCCGTAGTTGTCCTTGATGCCCCGGGTGGCGGAGTTGATGGCCTTCCGGAGCTCCTCGGAAACCGTGCCCGTGTGGATGACCGCGATGTAGAACAGCTTGCCTGGGTCCCTCTCGATGAGGATGTTGTGCTCGCCAGCCTGCATGGACTTGAGCTGGGCGCTGCGCATGGACTGCTGCACGAACTCCTGGATAGCCGTGAGCATCGCGATGGCCAGGTCCTCGTCCATGCCGATGGCGCCCCGCTTGGACAGGTGGCGGATTATGATGCCGTCGCCGTAGACCAGGAACACGTCCTGGACCGACGGGGGCTCGAATCGGCCCCACACGAGCTTCGAGGCGTAGATGGCTATGCCACCGGTGGTCACTGCCACCAGGACTATCACCCATATGGAGATACCGCCCGTGTCCTCCACGGGGACCTTGACCTCCACGTCGAACTCGATCATCACCCTGTTCTCGCTGTCGATTATCCAGAGCTTGACATTGTCCTTTCTGGCGGGGCTTCCCCTGTAGTCCAGCACGAGAAGGGTGCCGTAGACGTTGATCTGGGAGATGGTCGCCCCCGGGTCGTTCGCGTCCTCGACCTCGAACTCGAAGGACGAGAAGGGGGTGTCCACGTCGCGGATGTAGTTGCGAAGGTCGATGTGGGTGATGCCATCGATGATGACCAGGTCCTGGATCTGGCTCACCTCGGGGGCGTCGTTGACCGCCAGGATGGTGAGCTTGAAGGTATGCTCGGCCAGCGCGCCTCCATCATCGATGACGCGCACCAGGACCGTCAAGGGGCTGAGATGGGTGCCATTGTAGGTGTTGAAGTCAGGGTCCGGGAGGCTGACGTCCACCCATCCCGTGTTCGGGTCGATGGTGAAGATGGCATGGGCGCAGACGAACTCGTAGGTGAGATCCTTCCAGGAGCCCACGGCGCCCCCCATGTACCAGTCGGGGTCGAAGGCATTGGACACGTTGAACACGCTGTATGCCACGGACCCCTCGTCCATGACCACGTCGGGTGGCTTGTCCATCCTGGGTGGGAAGTTGTCGCCCACCTCGACCCTGATGGTGGCGTTGCACTCGCCGCCCTCGGGGTCGGTCACGACGATGAAGATGTCGAAGGACCGGGGGACCTGATAGGTGAGGCGCAGCCCCAGGGGGAACTTCTCGCTGCGGGTCGCGTAGATGTCCCCGGTGGTGATGACGAGGTCGGCCAGCTCGTGGTCCACGTCCTCTATGTAGGGGGACAGGTCGAAGTCGTACGACTCGTTGGTGTGGATGACCAGGTCGGGGAAACCGGGGGTCACGCGCACCGTGGGCGGATCGTTCCTGGACCTGCATATGACCATGATGGTGTCCTCGAGGAGGGCACCCGTGGGGTCGTTCGCACGGAAGGTGATGGTATCGGTCCCGTGCCAGTCCTGGGGGGTATAGATGCTGACTGGATGGGGGTACTCGTTGCCGATGACGACGCTGACGTACATGTTGCCGTAGCTGTAGAACAATGCGTCATGGTCGGGGTCGTGGAAGTAGTCGTCCAGGTTGAAGGCTGGTGACCTCTTCTCGTCCTCCTCCAACTCGATGTCCGGCAACGGCTTCCGGAGCTCGGGCACCCAGTCGTCCGTCAGCGTGACCAGTATGGACCTGTTGGTGGTCAGCTGGTTCCCGTCCATCACCGTTATCTCCACCGTGAAGATGGTACCCACCTTGTCATCCGACGTGAACACGAGGATCAGGTCCTCCCCGGGCTGGACGACCACCCGTTGGTCGTCGGGTTTGAGGATGGACAGGTCGTCATGGTCGGTGTCCACATCGTTGATGTAGGGGCCGTAGTCGAAGGTGTACGGGACACCTGGGTGAAGGTAGAGGTTGGGAGGGACCGAGGTGAAGTAAGGGGGATCCGGGACGGACCTGATGAATACCTTGATCCCGTGCATGGCCCACTGGCCACCGGAGTCCACGATGTAGATGTCCACATGGGCCTCGCCGTGCTTGTTGGGCACCGGGATGAACCGGAGGTCGACGTTCCCCACCGTGTTCTCCCCGTAGACGCTGAAGAGGCTCTCGGGCTCGTTGGAAACATAGGCCTTCAGCGTCGATGGCGAGTCGTCCCACACGTGCTCGCCAAGGAAGAGTATATACTCGTGGTCCTCGTTGAAGTAGATGACCTCGGGCATCGACCGCTCGAACCTGGGGGGCCTGTCCTCTGGATCGTTGCCGATCTCCCTGTTCGCCAGCGGGGGCGAGGACCCGGTCAGGCCCACCTCGTCCACGGCGGTGGCGCAAATGGCTGAATCCGCGATGTACAGGGTCTCAGGTATCTCCCAGTAGAGGACCCACCTGCCCAGGTTCTGGTCGTACTCCGCATCGCCGATGAGGTCCCACGTCGTCCCGTTCAGCATGTGCAGGCTCAGGTTTACCGTGTCGGGGTCGGAGATGACGGCGAACAACACCTCCTCCGTCAGGTGGTAGTCGCTCTCCGCGGGATCGAGGATCCGCGGATCGGGTGAGGTGTTGTCGACCTCGACGTTGGCGACGATCGCCTCTGCGGAACCGGAGTTGTCCTTCGCCGTTGCCCTGATGGAGGTCTTGAATATGCTGAGGCCATCCGTCACCCAGGTGTGGTTCCAAACACCGTCTCCGATCTCCACGGCATCGCCGAGCATGACGTACCTGTCGCCGTCGTGGTACTCGAAGGTCAGCGACCTGGTGTCATTGGGGGCGGTTGCCGAGAGCGCCACTGTGCCCGTCAGATGGGCACCGGCCCCGGGGCAGGTGATCACAGGGGTCGGCGGTAGATCGGTGATGGTGAGGTTGCGGGCCACGGCCACGCCCGTCTGGCCCAGGTCGTCCATCACGGTGAATCTGACCTCCACGTCCTGGAACTCGCCCACATCGTACGTGTTCCAGAGATAGGTGTACAATGCCAGGGTCTCGTTCCAGGAGGCCGGGCCCGCATCGAGCCATATCCCGTCCCTCACCCTCCATTGGAAGTGTACCTGGAGGATGTGCTTCTCCGAGGTGTTGCCCAGGAGGCGGACGTAGCCGTCCAGGGTGGCGTTGTCCTCGGGTGCGACCATGCTGACGACGGGTGGCACGTTGTCGACCGCAATGTCCGACACCGTGGTCCTCTTCTCGTTCCCGGCGGAGTCCAGGGCCGCCGCCAGGAAGCCCAGGCCCTCGGTCTCGTTGTACCCCGTCGTGTCCCATGGATAGGTCCAGTTGGAGGTTCCGGTGACGTGGATCGCCGCGCCCAGGGGCACGAAGTCGATGTACAGGTCCACGGACACCACGTCCTCACCGGCCCCAAGGGTTATCATGTAGATGCCGTTGACACGGTCACCAAAGGAGGGGCGGAGGAACGAGAGGCTGGGCTTGGTGTTGTCCACGTGGATGTCGGTGACGTTCACCGTCTCGTAGCCGCCCATGTCCAGGGTCCCGTTGGCCATCAGCTCGTAGTCCCCGTCCCCGACCCATCTGGTGTCCCAAGAGACGTTGAAGTGGCTCGGGGCGGCGAAGGTGCCCTGGCCGATCAGGACGTAGTCGCCCGTCGACCTGTAGTAGAACGTGACGTTGGTGACATTGGTGCTGGCGTTCACCATCACGTCCACGGACCCGTGGACGTAGGTGTCGGCCTGGGGGGTCTCGAAGATCAGGTGGGCCCCAGCGGCGTCAGCGCTGCCGATGGTCATGAGCAGGATGGTGAGCAGAAGGAAGGACGCGATGGTCAGGAGAAGAGGGGCGGGCCTGAGGCCTGCGGTCAGGCTGGCGCCACGGGTTTCGGCTTCCCTGGACATGTCACCACACCCCGCTAGGGTCTGCGTTCTTCAGGCTTCCAGGTGTACTGTTTCGGGTAGGTCGGGCCACCTGGGGCTGGTGAAAATCTACAGCCAGTGGTTAGAAAAACCTTACCCCCTGGGTACAATGCATGAGAATCGGGTCATGAAGGAGGTGAATTCGGTTGGGGACCGCCTTCGGATCGGCCATGGACCGGCTTCCCACCGACCCTCGCTCGGTAGGAAAACAATAAATATCAAAACGCCCCATGGGCCCGCCGGACGGACCGGCACGAGCCGCGTTCGCGCATGATGGATCACTATCACCATGTCAACGTGGCCAGTCATATCGACTGGCCTCATCACAATCCCCTGGCGCGGAAGGTCAAGGACGCACGCCACCAATATAAGCGGAGGGGGCACCGCGTCGACACCGCCAAGTCCCAGGGAGGGATGCCACTGCGCTGTCGGCATCGGTGCTGGTTCTGTCCGTAGAGGAGATGAACCAACATGAACCTGGATCCCAGTACCACCAAGTACCTCATTAAAGCAATGATCAATGCCGACGGGGTCGTGGAGAAACCCGACGTGGTCGGCGCCATCTTCGGACAGACCGAGGGGCTCCTCGGCGACGAGCTGGACCTTCGCGACCTTCAAAAGAGCGGCCGGATGGGTCGCATCGAGGTCTCCATATCCTCCGAGCGGGGCAAGTCAGCCGGCGAGATCCGGATGCCATCCAGCCTGGACCAGGTGGAGACCTGCATACTGGCCTCCGCCCTCGAGACCATCGACCGGGTGGGTCCGTGCAAGGCCAAGATCAAGGTGGACACCATCGAGGACGTCCGCCAGGTCAAGAAGAAGCTCATCGTGGAGAGGGCCAAGGAGCTGCTGGCCGCCCTCATGGAGGAGAGCAAGTCCACCTCCGGCGACCTGACCGCCTCGGTCAGGGAGGCCATACAGGTGGAGGAGATCGTCAGCTACGGCAAGGACAAGTGCCCCGCTGGCCCCAACGTGTCCACCTCGGATGCCATCATCGTGGTGGAGGGGCGCTCCGACGTGCTCAACCTGCTCAAGTTCGGCATCAAGAACGCCATCGCGGTGGAGGGAACCAACGTCCCCGACACCATCAGCGACCTGGCATCCGAACGGGTCGTCACCGCCTTCGTCGACGGCGACCGCGGAGGGGAGCTGATCCTCCGCGAGCTGCTGCAGACCATCGAGCTGGACTTCATCACCCGCGCCCCCCGCAACAGGGAGGTGGAGGAACTGACCCAGAAGCAGATCATCAAGGCCCTTCGCAACAAGGTCCCGGTGGACCAGTACGTGGAGATGTACGGCCTCTCCGGCCTCGTTATGCCCAGGGACACCCTCGACGAGCCACCCAAGTCCGAACCCAAGGGCGCGCGCAGGGAGGCCAAGGGGGGCAGGGGACGGGCAGCCACCAAGGCGGCCAGGCCCGAGCCCGAGCCCGAGCCTGCACCCGAGCCCGCACACTTCAGGGAGGAGCCCAAGGTGGTCCTCACCGATGACCAGAAGCTCTACGTCGAGATCCTGGAGAAGCTCTCTGGCCGCCTCAAGGCCAACATCATCGACCCCAAGGGTCAGGTGATACAGGAGCTGGATGTCAAGGACCTCACCTCCACCCTCAAGGGCTTCCGGAAGAAGGTCAAGGCCATCGTCTTCGACGGGGTCATCACCCAGAGGCTCCTGGACATCGCCGTTGAGAAGGATGTCAAGGACATCGTGGGCAAGAAGATGGGCAACGTCTCCACGGTGCCCAAGGACCTGAACGTCTGGACCCTGGACGACCTGTCCCCCAGATGATAGCGCCCCGCGCGAGTACTACCTGGTAAGGGGGTCGTGACCGATGGCGAGAAAGGCGACCAAGAAGGACAAGGTCATCCCCGGAGAGGGGTTCGACCTCAAGGACATCGACAGCACCGCCCAGGTGGCCATCCCCAGCTACCCCCTGGACCGTGTGATCGGCCAGGACGAGGCGGTGGAGATCGCCAAGATAGCCGCTGGCCAGCACAGGCACCTGCTCCTGGTCGGCCCCCCGGGCATAGGCAAGTCCATGACCGCCCAGGCCCTGTCCTTCTACCTTCCCCTGCCCGAGAGCGAGGTCCAGGTCGTCCACAACCCCGAGAACCCCCAGCGCCCCTTCATCGAGGTGAAGGACCGCGAGGATGTGTTGCGGGCGATGAGGGAGATGGAGACGGCCGAGGGGGAGCTCATCACCCCGGAGAACGCACCCCAGGAGGTGGCCGAACGCCTCGGCTTCCGGTGCCCCAGCTGCGGGTCATTCAGCAGCTCCGAGGAGCTGAACTGCCCCGTGTGCCAGCGCACCAAGCTGTCCCAGTCCCGCCAGCCCTCCCAGAACCCCTTCGGTGACCTGATCGGCGGCATCTTCGAGGTGACCATCAGCCGCATGGGGGGCGCAACGCCGCCCAGCGTGCGGACGACGAGGATGGTCAACGGCCAGGAGGAGGTGGTGGTCTACGAGCGGGCCGGAGAGCTGGTGAAGGTGCTGGACGAGGAGGCCCTCAACCGTCGACGCGAGCTGGAGAGCCTTTCGCCGCGCAAGACCCTGGTGCCCTTCGACCGCAGGCCCTTCGTGCTGGCCACGGGTGCCTCCGAGACGGAGCTCCTGGGCGATGTGGGACACGACCCCTACGGCGGTCACCCCCAGCTGGGCTCGCTGCCCTACGAGCGGGTGCAGGCGGGCACCATCCACGAGGCCCACGAGGGGGTGCTGTTCATCGACGAGCTCCCGAGGCTGGGGGTCCTCCAGCGCTCCATCCTGACGGCTATGCAGGAGCGCATCTACCCCATCGCGGGTCGCAACCCCCAGAGCGCGGGCGCCTCCGTCAAGGTGGACGACGTGCCCTGCGACTTCATCCTCGTGGGGGCGTGCAACATCCAGGACCTCCCCCACATCCTCTCGCCCCTGCGGAGCCGCATCGCGGGCAACGGCTACGAGGTGCTCCTGGACGTGACGATGCCCGACGACGACCTGGGCCGGGCCAAGATCGTCCAGTTCATCGCCCAGGAGATCGAGATGGACCTCCGCATCCCCCATGCGGACCGGGCGGCGATCAAGGCCATCATAGAGGAGGCCCGTAGGCGTGCCAAGAAGGTCGACGACCAGGCCGACGCCCTGACCCTGAGGCTCAGGGAGCTGGGGGGCCTGATCCGTGTGGCCGGCGACCTGGCCCGCACCCAGGACAAGGACCTGATAACCGCGACCCACGTGAAGGAGGCCCGCAAGCGGGCCCTGCCCGCCGAGGAGCAGATCAAGGACCGCCACGGCTCCTACAGGAGGGGCCTGGCCTCCGACGTGACCTCGGCCCAGAGGGAGGCGGCACCCTACAACTACTGGAACTACCAGGCCGACGATGACAAGGCCGGCTACCGCTAGTCGGACCGTCGTGGTGAGGTCGTGGGACCTCACACCACGTTCCTGGTCATGAGGATGCCGTCCTCCCCGTCGGGATAGTACCCTGGCAGTGGACCCGCATCTTGGAACCCGAAGCGCCTATAGAACCCGTAGGCGCGGTGGTTGGAGACCCTGACCTCCAGCACCACGCTGGTGATCCCCTCCCTGGCGCACTGCTGGAGGAAGGCGTTGAGCAGGTTGCTCCCGATGCCCCCGGCCCTCCGCTCCCCCGTCACCGCCATCACGAGTATCCTCCCCTGGTCGGCCGATCGTCTCATGGACAGGAGGGCCCCCACGATGCGTCCCCCCTCCACGTCGATGATCTGCCCCTCGGGCCAGGCCTGCTGGATGGCCAGGTACATGTCCTGGGAGAATATCTGCTCGAAGGTGTCCGTTACCAGGGCCATCACGGGGCCCAGGTGCTCGGACTCGAAGAGGCGCAGGACCATGCCAGGGCAACCCCCTCGCCGGGATTTAACCCTTGCGCGAGAGGCGCGAATGGTACCCTTTCGGTGAACGATGTGGTTCGCCTTATAAGGAGGACCCGCCCTCAAAGGAGCATTCAGGACACCCCTGGTGATAAGCATGGAACAGAGATTCTTCATATGCAAGAAGTGCGGCGAGTGGTTCGAGGCCCCGCCGTTGATGGCCTACCAGGCAGTCGGGTTGTCCAAGATGGAGAAGTGCCCCCACTGTAGCAAGTGGGCAATATACCAGCACTCAGAGGCCCGCGCGGCTCCGGGAGCCGCCCAAGCCGCGTACGTCTGAGCCCTCGCGACCGTGATCAGGCCCCATCGAACAGTCACCCCCCAGCGGACGCACCCATCGGGCCGCGTAAACCTTGAATAGTGGACAAGCCTTAGGTCTGTCGATGGCTCCGACGGAGGAGATGGGCTTCAAGTTCATCCAGCAGATCCAGCAGAAGGAGAGCCGGGGCCACAACCTGACCAAGCTCCCAGCCGATTTCTTCTCGGCCCTCTCGGAGCACATAGAGCGCCTGCGCCAGCTGGCCCGGGAGGAGATGGCCCGCGACCCCATGTCCACCACGGCCACCCTTGTACAGAACGAGCTCAAGAACACCCTCAGGCTCGCCAACGACATCGTCTCCCTTCGGCTCCGGAAGATGGCGAACAGGGCGGTCGACTCCCTGGAGGGAGGCAAGGTTGACCTCAGGAGCCTGACCCCCGGGGAGAAGGACCTCTACGACGAGCTGGCCCGCTTCATGGCCGGCGCCAAGGACCAGCTGGCCCCGAGGGACGGCGGGGGCAGGATCCCGGTACCCCCGCCCCCGATCGTCCAGCCCGACCAGGTCCCGGAGCCCCAGTTCCCTGGCGAGCTGGGGGGGGAGGCGGCCGTCGAGGAGCAGGTCCAGAGCCCCGCGTCGGCCGAGGTGGAGGAGCCCAATCTCCTCATCCATGTGCTGAAGGACACGCCACCCTTCGCCGGTGAGGCCGGGCGGACCCACTCCCTCAAGAAGGGGGACTTGGTCACGTTGTCGCAGAAGCTGGCCGAGGTGCTGATCTCTCGCGGGATGGCGGAGGAGGTCAGGCCCGAGACCGCGGGTTGAGCCACGCTGCCATCACTAGCGGTCCTCCCTCTCGACGCCCTCCCAGTCGATGTACGATCCCATAACGGCCCACCGGGAGCCAGGCCCCTCCTCGGAGTTGGCGAAAGCGGCCGCCTCGCCCCTCACGGGGTCCACCACCACCGCCACCTGGTGGGGGTGGGGGAACCCGCCCCTCTGGGTCTGGATGTCCCTCTCGGACATGAAGCAACCCAGGTCCAGGTGCGTGTGGTACCATCCCACTATCACATAGGGGTAGTCCAGGTCGTCCAGGCTCCTGGCCACCTCGATGAGGCCCTCCACCTTGAACCTGACCGCCACGGGGCTGGCCTCGAGGGGACCTGTGAGAAGGTCCATCACGACGGAGTAGGGCCTCCCCTCGGGGTCTTGGGCCCAGTCACCCAGAAGCAGGCCCATGTCCTCCCTCCTCCGGAGGGCGCTCTCCATGGACCTTCTGCGCATGGTGTCCACCACGTCCTCGTGGATGTAGAGGCTGGTACGGGAACCCTCGATGCTGCCCATCACGCCGTGGTGGGCCATGTCCCATGGGAGGGGGCCGCCCTCGGGCCGTGGTGCCGTCCCCACGGGACGGGTCCACTCCTGGACGATCCTCACCGGCACAGGTCCATCCCCCTATACCTCTCCGATTATGCGGACCTTGGGTTCGGGGCGCTTGGGCAGGGGCCCCGGTCGGAATCTGTGGTCCCTGAAGTAGAGGGCAGCATCCGCGCAGGAGCAGGTGGCGTAGGGGTCGTTGGCGTTCGGGTTGGCGAGCAGGGAGCCTATCCCTATCAGGAACTTGAACAGGTTGTCCTGCGCGGTCCAGCGGTCGAGGAGCTTCGTGCACACGTACCCGCCATCGAACGGCTCCATGATGTTGGGGTGGAATATCTCGGACTGCCACTCGATGATGGGCTTCTGGTACGGGTACTCCCGGGTGATGGTCACCCTCATCTTGTGGGTGTACTTGGTCGTGATGCGGTCGCCCCGCTTGACGGGACCGGGGGCGTTCTTGAGGATGACGTCGATGACGGCGGGCCACTCGGAGAAGGTGCGGTCCTTGACGATGATGGAGTGCTCCGTCTTCCTCATGACCTGGGCGATCTCGTTCTGGACCCTCTTCCTCAGCACGGCCTCTGGCAGCTTTGGCATTTCCTAGGCACCTCCCAGGGACTTCCCGCAGTTGGGGCACTCGGTGAGCTGGTCGGAGCAATCGAGGTGGAAGGTGGCGCCGCAGGAGCAGGCACGCGGGGGTTCCTGGTTCCCTATCTTGCCCTGGCAGATGGTGCACGTCAGCTCCTTGCGGAGGAACTGGGCACCCGGCTCGAACTCCTCGCCCTCCTCCGGCTCCTCCTCGTCGGCCATGAGCCACCGGACATCGTGGAACTCGTAGGGCTTGTCGTCGTACTCACGCTCGCAGCGGACCCACAACCGGACCATGATCTCGCCGGACTTGAGGGGCTTGATGCGGATGGGGACCTTCTTGACCTTGCCTCCGCCACGGAGGAGGTTTATCTCCGAGAGGCCGTCCACATCGATGTTGCCCGTCATCTCGATGGAGGTCCGGAGGGCCCGGGCGGAACCGTCGTTGCGCAACATCAGGTTGGCGTTGGTCCACTTGTCCAACACCAGGGCGGACTCCAGCTCCATGGCAGCCTCCAGCTCGGGGTAGAAGGAGTCCACCAGCTGGGTCGCGATGGCCTTGGCCTCCTCGGCCAGGGCCAGGGCCCGGTTCACGTCCTCGGCCCGGTTGGCCAGTGCCTCGTCGAACCTTGACTGGGCCTCGGACACGTCCATCCCGAAGCCCTTGGCCGTCCCGATGAGGGACTCGGCCTGGAACGTGATGTCGATGATGTCCCTGAAGGAGGTCTTGGCGGCGTCCGCCTCCTTGATGGACTGGTCGGCGTAGTCGTAGGCACCGTCGAGGTCATCGGCGGCCAGCGCCTCCCGGGCCATCCCGAGGAGGTCATCGGCCAGCTTGGCCGACGCGCCCATGCTCTCCAGGGTGTTCAGGGTGCTCTCGGCGGTGGCGACGGCCTCCTCGACCCGGACCCGGTACGAGCGGACGGCGTCCTCCATGGCCAGGCCGGACAGCTCCATCACACGGTCGTAGTCGTGCTCGTCCATGGCGTCCTCCGCAGCCTCCTGCATGTCCATGGACTCGCTGAGCTTGGTACGGGCCCTGGTGGCGCGCTCGATGATCTCCATCAGCTCCGACAGGGCCTCCTGGGCCTGCTGGTGCTTGTCGATCAGCTGGGCCACCAGCTCGCTGCACTTGCGGGCCTCGTCCTGGCCCTCGAGGAACCTTCCCTCCTCCAGGTGGGCCTTGGCGTCCTTGTAGTGCTCCATGGGCCCGGTGAGGTCGATACCGACCTCTCGACCCTTCTCGACGTCCTCGTCGGCCGAGCCGATGTACTTGGTGACCTCGGACTGCAGTCGGTCGACGAGGATGGCGTCCGCCTGCTTGGCCGCGTCGGCCGCCGCCTCGTACTCCCCCGCCTCCAGGCTCTCCTCCGAGGACACGAGGAGCTCCCGGATGTCCTCCATCTCCACCTCGAAGGGCACCGAGCCCACGGCGGTCTTCGCGGCCTGCAACAGCCCGTGGGCGTGGGTCTGCTGCAGCGACCTGGCCTCATGGCGGGCGTTGATGGCCAGGTTCTGGGCCTCTTCCAGGTTGTTCCCGGCCAGTTCCTCGCGGGCCTGGGTGGCCATGTCCTCGGCGGTGGACATATCGGCACCCATGCCCTCGCCCCGCTGGTCCTCCAGGTCGGTCTCGGTGAGGATCTCCTCGATTATCTGGACCTGGATGACACGGGCGTTGGCCATGGCGGCGTCGGCGTTGGCCATGGCGGACACGTAGTCCTTCCGGTCGAGGGCGTCCTCCGCCTCGATGTAATGGTCCGACGAGGTCTCGATGTCCGCGCTGACGTCGAGGTTCACCAGCAGGTCCTTGGCGTCCTCGAGGGTCTTGTGCACAACGTCGGTGAAGATACCCTCGAACACCTGGAACGACAAGCGGGCCGACTCAAGGGAGGACCTGTAGTTCTTCAGGCTGAGCAGGTGGTGTGCCTCCTGGAGGTGCTCGGGAGCCTCTCCCGCGTCCAGCTCCCGCTCGTTGGCCAGGATGGACAGCTCGTCGCAGGTCTTGATGATGCCCTCGACCAGTTCCCTCTGGGCCTCGTCCACGTCCTTGGTCAGATCGTCCAGGGACCCCTTGGCATCCATGAAGTCGCCGTTGGTACGGTGGCGCTCCGCCTTGTCGACGCGACGGTCCAGCTCGCCGGTCTCGACGCCCAGCCCGTCCGCCTCCTCGAGGAGCCGTCGGATCTCCTCGATGATGTTGGCGATGTACTGGTCGGTGGCCTGGTCCGCGCTGGTGGTGACGTGGGCGCTGAGCTCGTTGGAGTGGTAGTAATCGTGGGCCGCGAACATGTCCTGGGTCTGGTTGAGGTTCTGGATGACCTCGCCGTCCTCGGCGCCCACGGTCCTCATGACCTCGACGGCCTCCTTGGCCTCCTCCAAGGTGGTCCTCGCCTTGTCCTCCATGAAGGACTGCACGGGCTCCCGCACGTCCTCGACGATGGACGCGGCCCCGACGTAGTCGCCGGTCTCCATCCCCTTCCGGGCCTCCTCCAGCCGTGAGCTCATGGCCTCCGTCTCCAGGCCCATCAGGCCCATGAGGCGGATGTCGTCCTGGACCCTCTCTATGTGGAACTGGACGGCGCCGTGCATCTTGGTGGTGATCGCCGTCTGTGCCATCTTGCTCTGCTTGATGGCGTCCTTCACGTGCCGGTCCTCCAAGGACGCGGTGATGGTGGCGTAGAGGGCCTCCACCTCCTCGGGGTCCGCAAGGATCTTCCTGGCAAGCTCCAGCTGGGCCTCGACCTTCTCCTTCTCCTCCCGGGCCTCCTTGAGGTCGATCTCCGCCCTGTGGGCGGCGGTCATCGCCTGGTGGGCGAAGGTCAACGCGTATCCGAAGTCGTCGTCGGCCATGGACCTCTGGCCCCGCTTCACCCGGTCCTTGACCGTCTCGGCGTTGGCGCCGGCCTCGTAGATCTCCTCGGCCCTCTTCTCGCCATCCCGGAGGGTCGTCCTCGCGGATTCCTCTATGGCCTCGAGGGACTTGTCGTAGGAGTAGTTGAGGGCCTCCAGGGCGGAGGAGAACTCGTTGGTGTCCATCATGTGGAAGCCCCGTTCCATCTCGGACTTGGCCTCGTCCACAGGGACCGCCATGCCCTCCGCCCAGGCCACGATGTTCCTGGTGTCCGAGAGGACGGTGACGCTCTTCTCCAGGCTCCGGGCCTCGGTCTCGATGGACTCGCGGGCGCGGGTGATGAAGTTGTAGCTGCGTATGAAGTCCCCTTCGTAGAAGTATTCCATGGCGGTGTCCAGCGTCTCCCTGGGCTGCTTGGGGATCCGGGCGATGTCCAAGAAGCCGTCGAACAGGTCGGTGACCTCCCCGATGTAGACCTCCATCATCGACCGCTCGTCGTTCCACAACCGCTCCAGGAGGGACTCGCCCCAGTTGATGGCCGGTTTGTAGTCCTTGTCCTCGTACAGCTGCCTGAACCGCTGGGCGTCGGACTCGTAGATGTCCACGTCGACGCCGAGGGTCTCGGCGTTCTCCAGCTCCTCGAAGACCCTCTTGTAGATGGAGTCGGTCCGTTCGTGCAGGGCACGGCGCTGCTCCAGATGGGCCAGGGCCACGTCTACGGTGTCCTGCACCTCGATGAACTTCTCCTCGTCAAGGCTCGCGGAGGCCAGGGCCACCAGCGCCGCTCCCTTCTGCAGCTCCACGCCGCCCTCGACGGCCTCGTCGGTCTTGGCCTGCAGGGTGGACAGGGCGTTCTCCACGTGCTCCTTCATCAACCGACCAGCGATCTGCCTCGACTCGGTGGCGTGGTCGATGGCCTCCTCGTAGCTCTGGAACTCCAGGGAATCAATGGCCTGCTCCAGGGGTTCCATCGCTGGAGCGGTGTCGACCCCCAGTCCCTTGGCCCGCTCGATGGTCTTGCGCGCCTCGTTGATGAGGTTGCTGGCCCTGTCGTACAGGTCCTTGACCCGCTGTGACTCGGTGATGGCCTCCAGCGCGGAGCCGTGGGCGGAGGGGTACTCCTCGAGGTCCAGGGCGCTCCTGGCGTCCTCCAGGAAGGTGTTGGCCTGTATCGTGTCGACGCCCATGTTGTTCAGCTCGGTTATCAGGTCCTCGGCGTCGGCGATGTACTTGAGGACGAACTGCTTCTGCAGCTCGAGCACCCTCTCCCTGGCCTCGTCGGCCTTCGAGGCCGCATCGGCGTAGATGCCAGCTGCCAGGGCGCTCTTGGCGTCCTCCAGGCCGGGGGTGGCCGTGGAGACGTCCACCTGCAGTCCCTCGGCGTCGTCGAAGAGGACCTGGGCCTCCTCGATGCGTGACAGGGCGTCGTCGTAGGCGGCGGTGCGCTCCTTGACCTGGTCCCGATGGACCTTGATGACCGCCATCACCGCCAGGTACTCGGAGGGCTCCTGCTGGGAGTGCTCGTCGTCGAAGGACCTCTCGATGTCATCGACCTGGATACCCACCTCCTCTGCCCTGGTGAAGGATGCCCGCACCGCATCCACGCTGTCGCTGACGTGCTCGTCGAGGGCGCGGACCACGTCCTCGGTCACGCCGTCGGCCACCGTCTTCGCCTGATCGTACTCCTCGTCGGGCACCAGTCGTTTGGCCCTCTCCAGCTCCGCGGTGGGAACGCCGGAGTCGATCTCCAGCTCGTTCATTATCTCGAGGACGACGTCAGCCCGGACGATGGACTCCCTGGATACCTGGTACTTGACCAGGAGCTCACGACCATCCTCGATGCCCTCGCGGTACCTCAGGATGGAGCCCTTGTAGTCCCCGTCCTCGTACAGGTCGTTGGCCTGCATCAGGGAGTTCTCCAGCTGGACCACGACCATCTCCTGCTCGACGGCCTCCTCCTTCAGGTCGCTGAGCGCCTCCCTCTCGAAGCCCACCATCTCCTTCTGCCGATCGTTGACCTCCTCCTCGGCCCTTGACGTCAGGTCGATGGCCTCATCGAGGCGCTGCTCTGCCATGGCGTCCCGGGCCTCTCCCAGCAGGTCGGTGGCGCGCCCGGTGTCGGTACCGATGCCCGAGGCGTCGTAGATGAAGGACTGAACCTCCACGATGCGGTCGCGGGCGGTGATGAAGGTGGCCATCAGGTCGCGCGCGGCCTGGGTGGCCTCCACGGCCGTGGCGGCAGCGGCGTGGAAGTCGGGCGCCTCCAAGAGTCTCTCCGCCTCGTCCAGCTCGCTCCGCAGGACCTTCACGCTCAGGCCCAGCTCCTCGGCCTCGATGATCGCGTTGTGACCCTCGCTGATGAGATTGACCACGTGGGCGTGCTTGGCCTTCTCCGTCTCCAGCACCAGACGCCTCACGCCGTTCAACGAATCCCGGTACCGCCGCTCGGTGAGGTCGTGGTCGATCTCCGCCAGCAGTTCCTTGGTCCGGGTTATGTCCGCGCCGAGCCCCTCGGCGTCGGTGTAGAGGTCCTCGGCGCGCCTCCGGCCCTCGACGGCGTCGTTCATCTCCCTGCGGGCCTTGTCCACCGCCTCGATGCCCTCAAGGACGGTGACGAAGCCGATCTGGAACTTGCCTAGGTCCACCAGGGACCGGGCCCGGTCCAGGCGCTCCCTCGCGGAGGAGATGTCGGCGCCCTCCTCCTCGGCGGCCTCGATCAGGCTCTCCAGCTGGACCATATGGGCCTCGACGGTCTCCTTGATGGCGGAGGCCAGCTCGTCGAGGGCCTCGGAGATGCGTCGCTCCGCCTTGTCGAAATCGAGATCCGTCATGGCCTCGTGGGCCTTCGAGATGACCACCACGGCGTCGCCGGTATCGACGGACATGAACCCCATCCGGTTGACGTCGGTCTCCGCTATCCTCAGTCTCTCGTCGATGTCGAAGAAGCGCTCCTCCACTCTCTGGAGCGTGAGGGTGCACTCGCGGGCGGTGGAGAAGGCCTCGGTGAAGTGGCGGTCGTCCAGTTGGCTCCAAGCCTCGTCGACCCGCTCCTCCACCGGCCGCACGAAGGCGCCCGTCCGTTCCAGGCGGATGAGGGTGTCCTGTACCCGGCTGATGTAGTCGACTATGAAGGTGGAGGAGGTCCGGATCAGCTCGTCCTCGGCCTCGCCCACGATGCGATGGACCGCCTTGAAGTCGTTGTCGATGAGGGCCTTGCTGGCATCCGCCTCCAGCGAACGGGGCTTCTCCGTCTCGACCCCGATCTCCTCGGCGGCCTCGAGGATCTCCGCCAGGTGACCCAGCGATTCATGGGCCTCGGAATGGCGCTCCCTTAGGTCGGAAACCTCGGCCTCCAGTCGGTCGATGGTCTCCACCGTCGCCTCCAGCTCGCCCTGGACCGCCACCTCCATGGCCTTCTCCATCAGGGCCTCCTGGTCGGCCAGGATCAGGCCCATGTCCCTGGACTCGTCCAGGAGCGAGTTGGCCTCGTTGAACCTGCGGTTGATGTATACCTGGGTCGCCTTGGGCAGCTCGTTCAGGAGCTGGTCCACGAAGTCCAGGGCGAAGGTGTAGGTCTGGTTGACCAGGGCCTTCTCCGTCTTGTCCACCAGCTCCTTCAGGGACGAGGTCTCCACGCCCAGGCTCTCGGCGAGCTTCATCAGCTCCTTGCCCTTGTGCAGCTTCTCGATGATCTCTCGATACAGCTCCTGGTTCTTCACGCCCTGCTCGCGGGCCTGGGAGGCCAGGGTGTACGCCTGCTCGAAGTTCAGCTCCTCGAGGGAGTTGTGCGCCTGGTTCAGGGTGTTGCGGGCGACGGAGGTGCCCACACCGCCCGACTCCAGCTCCCTGAGGTAGATGTCGATGGAGTCCAGCTCGTCCTCGACGAAACCGACCTGGACCTGGCGGGCCTGTTCCAGGGCGGACTGTACCACATTGTTGGCCTCTCCGTACTTCTTCTCCTTGACCAGGGAATTGGCCTGCTCCAGTTCCGCCTCTGGCATATCCAGGTGGCGCGAGACCCGCTTGCCCCACTGGATGTAGCTGTCGAGGAGGTCGATGTTCTCGTTGACCTCCTGGTACTGCCGAAGGGTCACCGTTGCGGTCTCGCGGGACTTCCTGGCCAGCGTCAGGGCGGTGGCGGGGTCGTCCTTGTCCAGGTACCTGCGGGCCAGCTTGTAGCTGTCCCGTGCCTTCTGGACGGAGGCCCCGGCCTCCTCGGCCTTGGCGACCTCCATCTTGGTGTCCTCCATGATGAGGTCGATGTACCTGACCAGGCTCGCCTCCAGGTCTATGGTGGCCACCCTGGCCGCGTCGTAGGCCTCGGGGTACTGGCCACCGGTCAGCAGGTTCCTCGAGGTGGAGATGAAGTCCTCCGCCAGGGGGTTGGCCTCGGCGTACTTCTCGTTCTCGGCCAGCAGGTCCTCTGCCTGGTCCAGCTCGAGCTGGGCCGACTCCATCCGCCGGCCGCTCTCTGCCATCACCATGATGGCCTCGTTGATCATCTCGATGGTGGTGGCGTAGTCGGCCCGCCTGTAGGCCTTCTCGGCCACGTCGAGCATCTCCTTGGACTCGTTGATGGCGACCCCCTTCTTCTCCTCCTCCTCGATCACCGCCTTGGACTCCTCCAAGAGGGCTCCGACCCGTTCGTTGCGGGCCTTGACGGCTGCGTCGTTGGCGTCGTTGAGGAGCTCTTGAGCGACCTCGAAGCTGTTCTTCTCGATCTGGGTGATGGCCTTCGAGAGGAGGAAATCGGCCTCGGTGATGTCCGCGCCCACCTTCTTGCCCTCGTTGATGGCCTCCTTCGTGGTGGCCAGGTCCTCGGAGGTGGTCTTGTAGTCCTCGGTGATTATCTCCACTTCGAAGTCGGACTTCTGGGCCAGCTTGATGGCCTTTTCGTAGTTCTTGTTCTTCAGGTCCTGGAAGGCAGACTCGAGATGCTCGCCCACCTCGGCCACGTTCAGGCCCAGGGACTCTGCGAGGGTGTAGGTGTACTTGGACTTCATCAGCTCCTGGAGCGTCTCCAGGTACTCCTGGTCGACACCCTTGATGGTCCTTATGCTGTCGTTGACCAGTTCGACCGCCCTGGTGTAGGCCTTCTTGTTCATCTCCTTCTTGGCGGTGATGAGCATGGGACGCGCGGTCGCGATGTTCCCGCCGATGGTGCGCACCGACAGCAGGACGTTGCGCACCTCGATTATGTAGTTGTTGATGAAGTTCTGGGTGGAGGTCCTGGCGGTGGAAAGCGCCTTGGCCAGGTTGAGCCTCGCCTTCTTGAAGTCGCCCCTGTCCAGGTTGTGCCGGGCCGAGTCCATCAGCTCTTGGACCCGCGCCTCGTTGGTACCCAATTGTGAGAGGGTGGCGGCCTCCTCCTCTGCTTCGAAGAGGGAGGATTCGATGTCCTCCTTCTCTTCCTTGACCTTGGAGATGCGCTCCTCGACGGAGAGGGCCATCTCGTAGGCCTCCTTGAACTTGTAGGCATCGACGGCCATGACGGACTGCCCGTAGAGGGTCCTGATCTCCTGGAGGTTGAGCCCGTCCCGCTTGGCCTTCTTCATCCGGTCCCCGGCGGCGTTGAGCACGTCCTGAAGCCTCTCCCTCATGGCTCGGATGGTGGCCAGGTATGCGTCCCTCAGCAGCTTGCGGGCCTGGCCGATGCTGCCGGCCTCGAGGGCGGTCCGGGACTTGGATGCCAGGTTCTCAGGGTGGGTGACCAGCCCCCGGATCTCCTCGAGGACGCCCAGCTCCTCCTCCAGCTGCTCGAGGCCCTTGCGAACGATGTCGGCCACGTACTCCTTGTCGTCCTCGCCGATGAGGTCATCGATGGCCATGCCCTCCTCGTCGGCCTCGGTGGTCAGGCCCTTCCTGGCGCGGTCGAGGCTGGTCTGGATCTGCAGCGTGTTCTCGATGGCCGCCTCGTAGTCGCCCTCGTCCACGGCCGTCTTCGCCTTCTGCAGGTGCTCCTGGGAGCGGGAGACGTCCAGGCCCTCCTCCTCCGCGTCGGTGATGAGCATCTCGGAGATGGAGACGACCTCGGTCAGCTGGTTCTGGGCCAGCTCCACGGCGCGCTTTGCGGCGGACTCGGCCGTGTCAAGGGCCGGCAGGTACTGTTTCTTCTTGAGCTGCTTGCGGGCATCGCCCAGCTGCTCGCTCAGATCGGATTCGATGACGCCCAGGCGCTCCACGGCGTTGACCCGGTCCTGGGCCTGGGCGACCCTCTCCTCCACCTTGGGCAGGGCCGCCTTGTTCATGGCGGTCGAGGCCCTGTTCAGGTGACCCCGGGCCGTCTTGAAGTCCTTCTTGTCGGCGCTGGCCCTGGCCTTCTCCAGGTGCTCCGGGGCCTTGCCCACCTCGATCTCGTGGGCCACCAGCTGGCCTAGGTCCTCGGAGATGCTGTCGATGTCATTGCGGACGTCCTTCTCCATCTTCTTCTTGTCCTTGGCCAGCTTCTCCAGCTTGCTGGCGTACTCCAGGGCCGAGGACTTGGACTTGGACTTGGAGCCCTTGCCCGCCTTCCCCTTCGCCTTGGAGGACTTGCTGCGGGACGAGGTGGAGGTGCGCTTGGCCATCTACCCACCCCTCCCGTATGCCTCGGAGGCGCCCTCGGGCCGCGCCGCCCCCTCCGCCACGTGGTTGGGGCAGTCGGGGTTGATCCCCACCTCCAGCACGTCGCTGACGTTCCGATTGCCGTCGTAGTAGAACATGTTGGTCAGCGTCAGGTCCTTCCTGCCGTTGATGATCTTCATGGCCTCCCGGGTCTGGACCGCGGCCACCACCGCGGTGGTGGTCACCTCGGCGGCCAGCTTGGGCTCGACGTAGGTCATGTCGGCCCCGGTGCAGCTGTAGCGCTGCTCGATGATCTTGTAGTGGGACGAGTTGAGGGTGCACTCGATGCAGCTGGTCTCGGGGGGGACCACCACGTGGACCTTGCCCATCAGGCCCATCGTCCCGCCGTCCACGTAGGGGATGCGCATCCAGTAGGTGTTGGCGTTCACGTGGACCCGGGTCGCCAGGTTGTCGAGGCATCCCAGGACCACGTCATGACCCTTGAACACGTCCTCTCCCAGGTCCTCGATGCGCTCGGCCTCGGTCTCGATCCGGAGTTCCCCGTCCAGGGCCTTTGCACCGCGGGCGACCACCTCCACCTTCAGACGTGACTCCTCGGCGTCCTCGGGGGTGAAGAACACGCACCGGTTCAGGTTGGAGCGCACCACGCGGTCCATGTCGACCAGGGTCAGGTGCCGCACGCCGGAGAGGACCAGGTCCTTGACGACCTCGTTGCCCAGGGCCCCTGCTCCCACTACGAGGGCCCGGGCCTCCCGGGTCCTATCGAGGTCGAACCACGGTATCCGCCTCGAGCGGTCGAAGCGGTCCTCCCCTCTCCGCGTCGAAACGACGGGTGTTCCCGATGCTTTCATGCCTCTCCCCAACAAACAGTCTGCTATGGTGGAGGGACCACAGATATTTGCCATTATATACTTAACGCGGAGATAATCACTGGCTAGAATCAGCCGTGTCCTCCTGGCATCGCTCCCGGGCCCGGCAAGGCCGGGACCGCGGCAGTGCGTCGCGCAGGGTCATTCTCGGAACCGATTCTCGTGTGGAAAGTGTTATCTCCCCCTCCCAACGTCCTTGACAGGATGCGATACCCGGCGTACCGCCTGAGGAGGCCCCTTCGCGGCGACGAGGGATCGGCCGTCGCCTCCATCGGCACCTCCCTCCTCGTGGCCATCACCGTGGCCCTCATGGTGGTGGTGGGCATGTGGGTGTTCACAGTGTTCTCCATGCCCGAGGAGGCCCCGGATATCAAGGTCAACTACAGCAACCTCTCGGGAAGGTACACGATAAGCGTGACCAGCTGCCAAGGCAAGGTGGACCTCAACAGCTTCCGTGTCATGGCGAGGAACGCTGCAGGGGACTTCATCACCTACGACGGCGACGGGGACGGCGTGCCCGACGCCATCCTGGTGTCCGACCTGGAGGAGGTCGCCGTCAGCTCGGCCGACGGGCCCCAGCAGACCCCGCTGGTGTTCGTGGACGCCGACGGGGACGGCAAGCTGGGCGTGGGCGACTCCTTCGTGGTCTTCGAGACCTTCATCTACCCCGTTGGGCCCCTCATGAACGCCGACCGCGGACACGCGTACGTGAGCACCGGTGCCGACGGGATACCCCGCGAATCGAACCTCACGCTCCTCGCGTCCCACCTCACGCTGGCCAACCCGGACATCGACCCCGGGGACATAGTGCAGGTGGACATCCGCGATGGGGGGGCCCTTGTCGCCACCACCAGCGGGACGGCGAGCACCAGCGGGACCTTCATGGACGAGATATTCATCTCCGCCGCCTGGTCCACCGGCATCTACAACGCCACCTTCATCATCCGGCCCTCGGAGATCGACGAGTGGTCCCAGGTGCACACCTTCCGCGTGATGGGGTTCGCGCCCATCACCCCTCTGGAGAGGGAGGCCTACGACGCCAACGCCCAACCCTTCCAGGTAGGGGACGTGATCTACCTGGTGCACGAGCCCTCCCAGACCGTGGTGCTCGATTTCAAGCTCTGAAACGGCCAGTCCTCGGCCCGGCCCACATTCCATACCAAAAAATATATCAAACACAGCCCTTTACTGCACCCATTCCTAGTTGGAGATGGGTGATAGCATGGTGAACGAAAAATCCGTAAAGGTACTGCTGATTGTCTCCCTGATGTTGGCCTCCTCCGTCCCCGCGACGATGCTCTTCGCGGAGACCGAGGGGGACGTCCCGATCTACGCGTCCGATTACGACCTCGTGGCCCGCAGGACCACGACGGCCCCGGTCATCGATGGCACCGTGGACCCGGTCTGGAGCAACGCCATCCCCGTCGAGGGCTTCACCTCAGGCGGCTCCGGGGCCATCTTCGTGGACATCAAGGCCATGTTCGACGACGACTACATCTACTTCCTCGCGTCCTGGGACGAACCCCAGTTCCCCGAATCCCCCAAGCCCGACGTCGACCGGGAGGCCTGGGAGCTGACCTCCAACGTCACGCCAGGGACCTGGGACAACAAGACCTGGGGCGAGGACAGGATATCCTTCTTCTTCCAGGACCCTGACGACATCGTGGTCAACTTCACCGACCAGGGCTGCGATGCCATCTGCCACGACCTGGAAGCGATGTACACCAAGACCTCGGGGGAGATGCTCGACGCCTGGGTCTGGTCGGCGGCCACCACCAACCCCCAGGGCTACGCCGACGACGGCGTGCTGCTCTTCAACGGCTCGGTCACCATCGACAACAAGACGATGCACGTCAGGCAGTCCGACATGGCCTGGGACGCCGGCGGTGACGGCTGGTACGTGAACAACGACACCACCAGCGCCACCATGCGCCCCTCCTACGTCTGGAAGCCAGGAGCCGCCCCGGCCGACCCCAGCTTCATGTTCATGACCGACGCTGTGGAGGTGGACTGGGGCACCTTCGACATCACCACCATCCCCCAGGACACCATGGTGCCTGGTCACGTGCTGATGTACCCCACCGGGGACCGGGCGGACGTCCAGGCGAAGGGCATCCACAACGGGACGGGGTGGAACGTGGAGTTCAAGCGCCTCCGCGACACCGGCTCGTCCGACGACGTGGCCTTCGACAGGACCAACGTGGCCTACGTCTTCGGCCCCGCCATCGCGAACAACAGGTCGGGGGAGGACCACAGCAAGGGCATCCACCCCTACAACCTCTGGCTGGCGGAGCCGGAGCTGCCCGACCTCATCATCGGCAACATGAACCCCGAGGGGTCCTCGCACACCGTCAACTCCACCATCGACCTGGGCGTATGGGTGGAGAACATCGGCTGGGCCGACGCGGGCACCAGCAGGATATCATACCAGTGGGAGAACGGGTCCGGTGTTCCCACCGGTCCCATGTGGTACGCCGACACCGAGGCTGTCCCATGGGGCAAGGACAAGCACGTGGGCATCGAAGTGAACACCTCTGGGCTGGACCCGGGCAACTGGACCCTCAACGTGACCGCCGATGCTGACGGCGATGTCAACGAGATCGACGAGACCAACAACTGGCTCACCATGGAGTTCGAGCTGGGCGACGAGCTGTTGCCGAACCTGGCGGTGACGGACGTGTCCATGGAACCGGCCGAGCTCACGCCCGGAGCCTTCGCCGAGGTCACGGTGATGGTGGTTAACGACGGCACCGCCGACGCGCCGGCCGCCGAGATAATCGTCTACCTGGACGACCCGGCGTCCCCCCTCGCCGAGGACATGATACCCACCCTGGCCATCGACGACGACCACCAGTACGTCGTGAACGTGGGCCCCTTCGACCTGGCGGAGGGCGAGTACGTGCTCAACGTCACCGTCGACCCCGACGGCCTGATCAAGGAGCTGGACGAGGACGACAACACCATGGGCCTCGCCTTCAACGTGACGGCCCCCACCCTGCCGGACCTGGTCATCGAGGCCGTGACACCCATCGATATCACCGTCACCCAGGGGGAGCAGACGCGCACCCAGGTGGTCGTGGCCAACACGGGCGGAGCGCCCGTCACCGACGACTTCGAGGTGGCACTCTTCCTCAACCAGGCCACCACCATCGGCACCCTGGGCCTGATGGCCACCGCACAGGTGACCGACGACATCCCGGCGGGGGAGAACGTGACCCTGGTGATGACCTGGACCGTGCCCCCGGACACCGCGGTGGGCTCGGACCACTTCCTCAGGGCCGAGGCGGACTGGATCAAGGCCGTGGAAGAGCTGGACGAATCCAACAACAACGGGACCTTCAACGGGCTGGTGGTCAAGCGGCGGAGCCTGCCGGACCTCACCATCGCCCAGGTGTTCCCCTTGGACCCCTCCGTCAAGATCAAGGGCCGCGTGACCTTCACCGCCACCATCAAGAACATCGGGTCCCTCGCCTCGTCCAACACCACCCTCGAGGTGAAGGACATCACCCACAACAGGACGCTGGACCGGGTCCCCGTCAAGGGTCTCGAGGTCGACGAGACCGTGGACATCGAGTACTCCTGGTTCGTCACCAACGTGCCCGAGGGCGAGCTCACCCTGCGGTTCCTGGTGGACCCCGACGACATGATAGACGAGGAGAACGAGTTCAACAACGCCTACAACGTGAATGTTACCATCCTGCCCCCCGACCTTCCCGACCTGACCTTCACCGAGGAGGACCCCGTCGTGTTCACCCCCGCCGAGCCCCGCGTGGGAGAGTCGGTGACCATCAGCGTGTCGGTGACCAACATCGGCACCAACGCCTCCACCGACACCACCCTGGATGTGCTGCTGGGCAACAAGGTCATCGCCACCGCCGGCCTGATGGCCCTGGGCGTGGGCGAGAAGCGGACCATCGACGTGCCCTGGTCCACCTCGGAGATCCAGTCCCCGTATGAGTACATCATCACGGTCCACCTCGATCCCGACAACAGGGTGCCGGAGCTCAACATATCCAACAACGACTACAACACGACGATCACCTTCGTCTCGCCGCCCTCCGCGGTCCTCGACAACCTGGTCGTGACCGCCGACCCCACCGAGGTGGAGGACGGCGGGGAGACCACCATCACCGTGACCGTCGAGAACACCGGCGACGCCCCCGCCCTCATCACCATAGGCATCAAGGACGGGGTGACCGAGGTGGACTCCAAGCAGGGCGTGACCGTGCCCGCTGGCGGCTCCAAGACCGAGACCTTCAAGCTGAAGCTGGAGGGCACTGGCGACCACGTGATGACCGCCACGGTATACGTGGGTGACGAGGTGGCCAAGGACCCCTCCGGGAACGACCTGGTCGATGACGCGACGGTCAAGGTGACGGAGAAGGAGGAGGCCGGTTCGAACAGTATGCTCATCGTCGCCGTGGTCGTGATCATCCTCGTCGCGATGGTCGCCGTCGTGCTCTTCATGCGACGCAAATAGGGATATCCCGACGCCTATGAAGGTGCCAGTACTCCGAGGTTCCGCAATCTATATAAGTAATCGAGATAATTTCCATGGTCAGATAGGTGGGATGCACATGCGTATTAATCGCGGTAAAAGAGCTGTGAGCATAACTGTTGTACTTCTGATGGTAGGGGCCCCTCTCCTGCTGGTCCTCACCGGGCCGGTGGCGGCACAGGACAATATCCTGCTGGCCACCCGCACCGAGGCGGACATCCTCCCCGACGGGGTCGTCGACGAGGAGGCGTGGGATAAGGCGATACCCGCGAACGTGGAGCTGGACCGTGGCAGCTCGGACCTGGTGGCCGAGCTCCGTGCCCTCTACGATGACCAGTACATCTACATATCGGCCACGTGGACGGACGAGTCCAAGAGCGTCATACCCCAGCAGTGGCAGTACACCGCGGGGAACTGGGCCTCCATACCCCACAAGGAGGACCGCCTGGCCATCCTGTGGAACACCGATGACCCGATCATCGGCTTCGAGCAGAACAAGCAGGCCTGCACCGCGACGTGCCACAACGACGAGTTCAAGACGGGCACCTCCGCTGAGGTGGGCGACCTGTGGCAATGGATGGCCGGGAGGACCAACCCCTCGACCTCGACGCAGGACATCGGCTGGATGGACGACCTGACCCTCGGCGACCAGGGCATCACCCCCGACGACTTCACCGGTTCGAAGGTCTGGGAGATGAACTCCGTCTATGCCCACGACGACAACGAGACCTCCGTTCCCTTCTCCCAGGGCGACCAGCCCAAGTGGATGGAGGGGAACACCCCCCCCAACCCCGATCCGAACTTCCTGTTCAGGGGCTTCGATACCGACATCACCGACCCCGACGCCTTCGACGACGGGACCAACCTGCCGGGCTACCTCCTGAGCAAGCCATCCACCGGCAAGGACCGGGCGGACATCATGGCCAAGGCCGCCTACGACGAGGTCGAGCTGAAGTGGACCCTGGAGGTCAAGAGGAAGCTGGACACCGGGAACGCGAAGGACGTCTCCTTCGGAAACCTCCTCAACACCTACTACTTCGGCCTGTCCATCTTCGACAACCAGGCCGGGGGCGTGGACACCCACTACACCTCCGAGCTGGTGACCCTCCGCTTCGAGGTCCCCGAGATATCCGTGCTGTCCGCCGTGCCGAGCCTTGCATCCCCCATCATCGGCGACGAGATCAACGTGACCGTCAAGGTCAAGAACCTGGGCGGATACTCGACGGGCCTCACCGTGGCGCTGTACGACGACGACATGGAGGGCGAGGCCATCGCGGAGCGCCCGTACGCCGAGATGCTCCCGGGGTTCGAGGAGGAGTTCAACTTCACCTGGGACACCACCGGCGTCGACCCGGGCAAGCACGTCCTATACGTCAAGGCCGACTCCGACGACCTCATCGCGGAGCAGGACAAGGAGAACAACGTGATGGCGGTCGACATCTGGGTCTACCCGCCCATCTCCGAGTTCAAGACCAACAAGAAGGAGCCCGAGGAGGGCGAGAAGGTCAAGCTGACCGCCGTCTTCACCAACCCCTCGGAGGAGGAGATCAACCTCACCGTCGTCTTCTACGAGGGCGATACCGAGCTGGATGTCCAAACGAAGAACGTGACCGCCGGCGAGACCGTTGAGGTCGTGTACGAGTGGAAGGCGGAGAAGGAGGGCAAGTACACCTTCCGCGTGGTCTTCCAGGGAGCCGAGAACACCGAGATGGAGCTGAAGGTCGACGTCAAGGCGGCGTCTCCCGGACCCGGTCTGCTCCTGGCCTTCCTGGCCATGACCCTGGCTGCCGGTGTGGCCCTGGTCGCGAGACGCCGGCGATGAGGGGGCGCCACGCCCCTTGCCCCGAACCCCCACCGATGTCGGGGCCACCTTCGATAGCATAGCGGAGGCCTTCGACGCCACCCGGTCCAGGCCGTGGCCCTTCGTGACCGAATGGCTGGAGGGCCTCGGACCCCGGAGAGGGCTGCTCTTGGACGTGGGCTGCGGGAACGGTCGCCACCTGGAGGTGGCCGCCGACCTCGGCCACCCTGTCCTCGGCATCGATCTCTCCCATCGACTGCTGGAGATGGCGGGACGACGGGCGCCCCCCGGGAAGGGCCTGCTCCTGGCCGATGCGAGGGAACTCCCCCTGGCGGCGGGCTCCGCGGGGGCCGTCCTCGCCGTGGCCGTCCTCCACCACATCGAGAGGGAGGGGGGAAGGCTCCAGGCCGCCGCCGAGGTCCGTCGCGTCCTCGCGACGGGCGGCGAGGCCCTCGTCTCGGTCTGGGCCCTGGACGACCCCGAGGTGGCCTCCCGTGCCAGGGCGTCGCCCGTCGAGGGAGGCGACGGCGCCGACCTGCTCGTTCCGTGGCGAGCCCCGGGGGGACCCGAGGTGGACAGGTACCTGAGGGCCATCACCCTCGAGGAGCTGCGTGGCCTGCTGGTGACGGCGGGGCTCGAGGTGGTGCGGGCCTGGGACGAGGGAGCCAACCACGTGGCGCATGCTAGGAGGCCGTAGGGAGGACCCAGAACCATCTGGTCGATGGGGAAATCCTTATATAGAATCCAGGGTATTTCGCGCACGCTTCCCCAGAGACCGCTGGTTCTCCGGAGTGTTTTGCATGTCCAAGGAACTTAAGGAAACCGGAACTACCACGACGGCACTCGTGTGCAAGAACGGTGTCGTGATGGCGACCGAGCACCGCGCCACCGCGGGCACCATGATCGCTCACAAGAACACGCAGAAGCTGTTCAAGATAGATGAAAATCTAGGCCTCACGGTCGCAGGCCTGGTGGGCGACGCCCAGACGCTGGCGAGGTACATAACCGCGGAGGCCGAGCTGTACCGACTGAAGCGGAACCAGCCCATGTCCGTCAAGGCCGCATCCACCCTGATGGCCAACATCCTGTCGGGCAGGGCCTACTTCCCCTACTGGGTGCAGCTCATCATCGCCGGTGTCGACAGCTCCGGGGGACACGTGTACTCCCTGGACGCGGCCGGTGGGAGCATCGAGGACGAGTATGTCTCCACCGGGTCCGGGTCGCCCTTCGTGTACGGCGTCCTGGAGGACCACTTCAAGTCTGGGATCACGACCTCGGAGGCAACGGACCTGGTCATCAGGGCCGTCACCGTCGCCATGGCACGGGACGCCGCCTCCGGTGACGGGATCGAGGTAGCTATCATCGATAACAAGGGCTTCCATCCCCTCGACGAGAAGGAGATCAAGGAGCGCGCGAAGAAGATGGGACTGAAGTAGGCGGGTCCCTCGACCCACCACGGTCCATCGACCGAGCTCCAGTGCAAGCCCGCTAGAGGGTAATTCTATGCCCGTTGAGCAGTTCATCAAGGAAGCTCAGGAGACGGTGGGGCGCATCGTTCCCCGTGACGTGGAGATAACCTCCATCGAGTTCGAGGGTCCGACGGTGGTCATCTACACCAAGAACCTGGAGGCCTTCGCCAGCAGCAACGAGCTGGTGCGCCAGCTGGCCCAGGGCCTCAAGCGCCGCGTGACCATCCGGCCCGACCCGTCGATGTTGCTGGAGCCCGAGAAGGCCGAGGAGAAGATCCGCAACATCATCCCCGAGGAGGCGCAGATCACCGACCTTTTCTTCGCACCGGACACCGGGGAGGTCACCATCGAGGCCCTCACCCCGGGGGTGGCCATCGGCAAGCACGGGGCCAACCTGAACGAGATAAAGCGCCAGATCGGCTGGGCGCCCAAGGTCATCCGCACGCCATCCATCCCGTCGAAGACGGTAGGGGAGATCCGGGGCTACCTGCGCCTGATCGCCGACGAGCGCAAGACCTGGCTCAAGAAGATAGGCCGTCGCATCAACCGGGAGATCGGCTCGGGGGACAACTGGGTCCGCCTCACCGCCCTGGGCGGGTTCCGCGAGGTCGGCCGCAGCAGCAGCCTGCTGATGACCAAGGATTCCAAGGTCCTGATCGACTGCGGCGTCCGCTTCTCCCAGGACGCGGGCTCCCCCTACCTCAACCTGCCAGAGGTGCTCCCCTTCGAGTCCCTGGATGCCGTGGTCCTCACCCACGCCCACCTGGACCACTCGGGCCTGCTGCCCATCCTGTTCAAGTACGGCTTCGACGGGCCCGTCTACAGCACCGCGCCCACGCGGGACCTCTCGTCCCTGCTGCTCATCGACTACCTCAAGGTGGCCTACGGCGAGGGCAAGACCGCCCCGTACGACAGCTCCCACATCAGGGAGATGGTCAAGCATTGCATCCCCCTGCGCTACGGGGACACCACGGACATCGCACCCGACCTGCGGCTCACGCTGCAGAACGCGGGGCACATCCTGGGCTCCTCGATAGCCCACTTCCACGTGGGTGACGGCGTCCACAACATCGCGTTCACGGGTGACATGAAGTACGAGAAGACCTGGCTCTTCTCCCAGGCCCACGACCACTTCCCCAGGCTCGAGACCCTGGTGATGGAGTCGACCTACGGTGCCCGGAACGACCACCAACCCTCCCGCAAGGAGGCCAAGCGCCTCCTCCGGGACATCATCAACCGCTCCCTGGACCGGGGCGGGAAGGTGCTGGTGCCCGTGTTCGCCGTGGGCCGTTCCCAGGAGGTCATGATCGTCATCGAGCAGCTGATGCGCAACGGCACCATCCCGAAGGTCCCCGTCTACCTCGACGGCATGATCTGGGAGGCCACCGCCATCCACACCGCCTACCCGGAGTACCTGAACGCCAACCTCCGGAACCTCATATTCCAGCGGGGCGAGAACCCCTTCCTGTCGGAGGTCTTCTCGAACGTGGACCACGTGGAGAAGCGGGCCCAGGTCGTCGAGGACCCGGAGCCGTGCATCGTGCTGGCCACCTCGGGAATGATCAACGGCGGGCCCGTGATGGAGTACTTCAAGAACTGGGCCGAGGACCCCAAGAACACCCTGGTCTTCGTCGGTTACCAGGCGGAGGGCACCCTGGGGCGCAGGCTCCAGCGGGGCTGGTCCGAGGTGCCGTTCACCGAGCGGGGCAAGGCCATCACCATCAAGGTGCGCATGCAGACCGAGACGGCGGAGGGCTTCTCTGGTCACAGCGACCGCAAGCAGCTGGTGAACTTCGTGAACAGCATCAACCCCAAGCCTGACCGCATCATCTTCGTCCACGGCGAGGAGTCCAAGGTCCTGGAGCTTTCCTCGGCGGTCCACCGCAAGTACAACCTGGAGACCCGGGCCCCCAAGAACCTGGAGACCATCCGGCTCAACTGAGCCCGTCCCCCCGACCCCCACCCCTCACTTGCCAGGTATGCGGGTCGAGCCCATGCCCGGCCTCGCCAGCAGCACCACGCGACTGGAGTGCTGCTCGTCCCTGACGTCGTAACCGGAGCACTCGGCCAGCTTGCTCGCGAACTCCCTCACGGAGTCGTGGGAGGGCATGTTCTCCAGCGTCATGCGGCGCCGTGAGTCACCGACGAACACGTAGCCCTTGGCCTCCACGAAGTCGGCGTCCGTCCGGTCGATGAGCTTGGCGTACACGTCCTCGTAGCCCATGTTGTAGCCCGACACCAGGGTGTGGCGGATCACGGTCCTGGTGTCCAGGGACGGGAGCAGGTCCAGCGTCTCCATCAGGGCCTCCCAGGTGCCCGCCTCCAGGGGTGCGCACAGCCGCCGGTGGACCGCGGGGTCCGGGGCCACCACCGACACGTACAGCTGGGTCGGGAGGGGGTCGAGGTCCCGCAGCACGTCGGGCCGGGTGCCGTTGGTGACCAGGAAGGTGGTCATCCCGCGCTGGTGGCACGCCTCGAAGAACTCCCCCAGCCGCGGGTACAGCGTGGGCTCCCCCGACAGCGAGCAGGCCACCTGGTTGGGCTCCATGGCCTCGGCGAAGTCCCCGGCCTTGCAGCGGGGGTCGCCCTTGAAGCCCTGGATCAGCTTCCTGTGCTCCCGGAGACAGCCCTCCAGCACCTCCACGGGGTCGTCGGGGACCTCGGGAAGGGTGGAGCCGAAACCCTGGAAGCGCCAGCAGAAGAGGCACATCTGGGTGCAGTCGTTCACCGCTGGGGTCATCTGGAGGCACCGGTGGCTGTTGATGCCGTAGAATCGCTCCTTGTAGCAGGACCTGCCCCGTAGCAGCCGCTGACCGAGCCAGTGGCACACCTTGACGCCGCTGTGCTCGCCCACGACCCGGTACTTCTGCTTCTCCAGGATACGCTTCAGGTCCTTGTCCATCACGTGCACAACCGAAGGATTGGCGCAACGTGCACCTGGCCTAAGAGGTTTTCGCCTCCCGGCAGGAGGCGTCAGAACTCGAACAGGCTCTTCTGGCCGTCGACATCGGCCTCGTCAGCGGCCGGCGTCCCGGCCTGGCCCCCGGTCCCCCCGTCGGGACCTGGCCCAGCCTCATCCCCAGCCCCGTCTCCCGCCCCATCCCCATCCCCCTCCCCCTCTCCCTCCCCATCCCCAGCCCCCTCCCCATCCTCGACGGTCCCATCCTTCCGCGTGAAGACCTCGAACCCCAGTCCTCCCGGGTCGATGTGGCCGCTGGTCTCGTGGGCCTCCGCGGCCTCGAGGAGGGCGTGGACCCGCCTGCCGTCCCGGTCGTCGCCCAGCAGCATGGCCAGCTCGTGACCCTCCAGGTCGAGCCTTGCCGTCTGGGCCACTGCGAAGGCCCCGTCCAGGTCGAACATCTGGCGGTAGAAGGGTATCAGCTCCTGCCGGGCGATGCTGGTGGAGGTGTGGCAGTGGGCGAGGAGCTTGCGGGAGAGGGAGGCCTGGGTCGCGCGGATGCCCTTGGTCCGCCCCATGGTGGCGAGCCAGAGGGGGAAGCGGTATCGGGTGTAGAACCTGTACTCCCGGTCCTTGGCCGTCGCCACACCCCCCGTCATGAGGTCGATCGCGTACGCCCACAGGCGGTAGTTCTGGGTGCGTCTCGCCCGCTGCAGGAACAGGTCCGCCCGCGCGATGGCCTCCATGCCGCGGGCCAGGTCCGCGACCTCCTTGTACTCCAGGGGCACGTTCTCGGACAGCCAGAGGAGGAGGAAGTCGGGGTCCTCGTCCAGCTCGTTGGCGGCCTTCTTCGCCGCCCTTATGTTGTCCGTCTTGAGTATCGTGCGGACGGCTTCGTACATCGTCACCCTGTTGTCCCGCTTTCCCACGGCGTCGGTGTCCTCCACTCCCAGGTAGCTGCGTCCCTCGGAAAGGGCCTGGAGGTCGTTGATGGCCGACCGCAGGTCGCCCGAGGTGCGCTGGGCGATGGCCTCCAGGGTGGCGTCGTCCGCGTCGATGTGCTCCGCCACCGCTATCCTCCGCAGCACCGGCTTGATGGACCGGGCGGGAATGGAGCTGAACTTGATGGTCAGGCACTGGGTCTTGAACGTGGAGGAGTGGTGGGTGAGGGCATACAGGTCGTTGACGATGAGGATGATGGGCTGCTGGGTCTTCCTGACGGTGTCCAGGATGGCCCTGATGCCGCCCCGGTCGACGTTCCCGTGGAGGCTGTCGGCCTCGTCCAGGATGATCAGCTTGCGGCCGCCCGCGTCGGAGGTCAGGAACTCGCCCGTGTCGGTGAAGGTCTGGTTGAGGGCCCCCGCCGTCGCCACCCGCCGGATGGCATCGGCGTTGCGGCTGTCCGAGGCGTTCAGCTCGATGACCCCCCAGCCCATGTCATTGGCCAGGGAGTGGGCGGCGCTGGTCTTCCCGACACCGGCTCTCCCGGCCAGTATGGCCGCCCTCTTCTTGGGGGGCCTGCTGCCCTCCCAGGACCTCGCCCAGGAGAGCAGGGACTGCACCGCCTTCCCGTTCCCGACCACATCGCTGAGGGTCCTGGGTCTGTACTTCTCGGTCCACTCCACGCTGGTCCCGACCCTTGAGGGGTCCCTTACCTAAAGGCCTTTTCGGGGGGTTGCGTGGATGTCTGTTCCACCCTACTGGCACGAACCCCCGCCGTTGCGATAGTTGTATATATGGCCTCTCGGGTACGTGAGGGTCAAGGGGTGGTCCCCGCGTCCGACATCAGGAAGGCCGTCTCAGACAAGGTCTACAGCGCCTACGAGGCCAAGTTGCTAAAGGACGTGCTCGAGGGCCCGATACCGATGCACGTGGCCATCATCATGGACGGGAACCGCCGCTTCGCCTCCAGCTTCGGCCTGGGCACCTTCGACGGCCACGAGATGGGCCGCGACAAGCTGGAGATGCTCCTCGACTGGTGCCTCGAGGCGGGCATCAAGGTGCTGACCGTCTACGCCTTCTCCACCGAGAACCTCAACAGGGACGAGGAGGAGGTCGCCGAGCTGATGCACCTGTTCGCCATCAACTTCCGGAAGGCCGCCGAGGACCCCCGGGTCCACGAGCACAGGATACGTGTCAGGGCCATCGGGAACGTCGAGCTGTTGCCGAAGGAGGTCCAGGATGCGATCCGCGACGCCGAGGAGACGACCAAGGACTACGACGATTACAGCTTCAACCTGGCCGTCGCGTACGGCGGCCGCGAGGAGATACTCAACGCAATAAAGGGCCTGGCGAAGGACGCCGTGGACGGCAAGGTGAGCATCGACGACATCGACGAGGAGATGTTCTCCCGGTACCTCTACACCTCCGACCTTCCCGACCCTGACCTGATACTGCGCACCTCGGGCGAGGAGCGCATCTCCAACTTCCTGCTCTGGCAGCTGGCGTACTCGGAGCTGTACTTCACCGACGTCTACTGGCCCGGCTTCCGGAAGGTGGACTTCCTGCGGGCACTGCGCGCGTACCAACAGCGCAAGCGTCGCTATGGAAAGTGACGGCCTGGACGCCATCCTCCCGTCTCGACCACCTCGACCTTCTCGACCCGTCTCAACCTTCTCGACCCGTCTCAACCCATCTCCAGACCGCGGAGTGACCTGCTCCCCGCATGGATCCCGAGCCTCAGTATCCCGTAGCCTATGAGCAGCGCGATCAGACCGGCCACTATGCCCACCATCGGGTCGATGGAGGCGATGATCGCCACGGGGACCAGCATGAGGCCCTCCAGGAACAGGCAGGCGAACATCAGGTAGAATGCCAGCACGACGTCGGGAGGAGCGTTGGAGTGGCGGTCCAGGTTCGGGTACGTCGCCCCCGCCCACGCGCCCACGCCCAGGAACGCCAGGTAGACCGCCATCGCCCCCAGCATCCCCACGACCATCGCCCGCCAGCCCATGCCCACCACGAAGGGGAGGGCGAAGCCCGCCGCCACCATGGTCAGGGGCAGGAAGGCGAGCAGGGGGCGGACCTTGGCCCTCAGGTAGTCTCCGGAGGTCACCGGGACCGTCCTCATGACCCAGAAGGCGGAGCCCTCGCGGGTAACCCCGTCCACCAGGGGCATGGTGGCCTGGAAGTAGCATATGGCATAGATGCCGAGCCCGACCATGACGGGGGTGATGAGGTGGCGGTAGTAGCCCTCCATGTCGCTTCCTTGCATCAGGCCCGCCAGTTGGGAGTTGACCATGACCAGGCCCGCCACCATGGCGACGTTCAGGCCCACCATGGACACCCGTTGCCTCGCCGGCAGGCTGAGGGTCATCTCACGTCTGAACATCGCCCGTGCCCTCGGGTCCTTCCGGGGCAAGAGGACCGAGAAGGCGAGGGGCAGGTCGCGGCGAGAGCCGGAGGAGCGGAAGCGCTGGCCCTCCACCGACGACCAGGCCGGTGCCAGGATGGGCGCGCCCTTGTAGGTGACGACGACGCACGCCGCCAGCAGGGCGGCTCCAGCGACCAGCATCCACTCGATGGGACGATCGAGGACGAGCAGCAGGACGAAGACGCCCATCAGGCCCGACAGGACCGCCAGGGCCATCGTGTGCGGCCGGTCCCTCCAGCCCATCCAGCTCAACAGGAGAGGCAGGGGGAGGGCGGAGGCGGTCAGGCCCGCCATCACGATCAGGGGGCCCGCCTGCCGGGGCAGGTTCGGCTTGTCCGGCATGGCCAGGAGCACCAGGGCGAAGGTGCCCATGACGATGGCCATCAGACCCATCTGGAACACCATGGTGCGCAGCAGGAGCCCCGCCCTGACCCTGCCCTCGTCGACGGGGGCCACCAGGGTGGACCAGAGGGCCCGGTCCTTCATGACGGACCGCTGCACATCCACCAGGCCCCTTGCGAAAAGGAGCACGAAGGCCATCGTCGCCAGCGCCCCCGCGGTGATCTGCTGGCGCAGCTCCTCGGCGCCATCCTCGGTGGTGGCCATCATGGCGACCCTGATGAGGAAGCCCAGGGAGAAGAGCACCATGAAGATGAACAGGCCCAGCATGGCCAGGTGCTTGCGGTAGGTGTCCACGAACCTGCGGAGGGCCAGGATGGCCGCCAGATTGTAGATCTCGAAGGAGGTCCCCATCGCCGTTCCCGCCTCCTAGGGGCCCTCCACCACGCGCACGAAGGTCTCCTCCAGGTCATGAGCGCCGGTGCGCTCCCGGAGCTCCTCCACCGTGCCCAGGGCGAGGATCGAGCCGTCGTGCATGACGGCTATGCGGTCGGATATCTCGGCGGCGAAGGAGGTGACGTGGGTGCACACCAGGATGGATGCGTCGGCCGCCAGCTCCCTCACCCAGTCCTTCAGCTTGCGCACGAACCGGGGGTCGAGGCCGGTGCCCGGCTCGTCCAGGATGAGGACGGGGGGGTCGTGGAGGGTGGCGCCGGCGAGGGCCGCCCTCTGGACCATTCCCTTGGAGTAGGTCCCCAGTTCCTGGTCCATGTTGCGGGTCAGCTCGACGCGGGACACCTGCTCGTCGATCCTCTCCGTGAGCCGGTCCCCGGTGATGTCGTACATCGGACCAAGGAACTCCAGGTACTCCCTGAGGGTCAGCCTGTCGTACAGGGTGACCGTCTCGGGCAGGTACCCGAGGGACGCCTTGGCCGGAATGGGGTCCGTCTGCACGTCGTGACCCGCCACGAGGGCCTGCCCGCTGTCCGGCCGGGCCAGCCCGGCCAGCATGCGCACCGTCGTGGACTTGCCCGCCCCGTTGGAGCCCAGGAGCCCCAGCACCTCCCCGGGCCGGACGGTGAAGCTCACGTCGTTGACGGCCTCGGTCCTACCGTAGCTCTTGGAGAGGTGCAATGCCTGGAGCACGGAGGTCGATACGGGGGGGTCATTTAACTAAGCTTCGCCACCAGTCTCAGGCATCGCTCCGGTGTAGGCCTCCCTGTACATCTGGGATTCACGGACGTACCGTCCTAGTTGACGACAGGCATGCCAGGCAGCAACGCAACGCCACCCCCGGCCGCATGCCAGACCAACAACCACAGCAGGGTGTCCCTAACGTCCCTCACGCCTATCAGAAGTACGAAGGTCAGGGGCCAGAGGTAGTACCATGTCCCGATGGTGGGCATGGCGTACACGAAGAGGAAGAGGGCCAACGCTCCCACCAGCGGGAGGCCGGAGCGCCCCACCGACAGCTCCTCGTCCGTACCCAGGTCCAGGATGTGGATGTACCTATGATAGAGGTACGCCACGAGGGCTATCCATAAGGCCACGAAGACGAATGTGAGGACCTGCCAGTTGGCAACGTCGTAGTATTGGAAGAACAGCGAGAAGTAGAACCCGTAGTGCACTGCGATGGCCAAGATGGTGAACCGGGTCCACCGCCTGAGGGCGTGGGGCCCGTTCCTCAACCAATCGATGAACAGTAGGAGGATCATGACCCCGAAGAGGGCGAGGAACACGTACGCCACGTGGATGTCGCCCACCTGGTCCGTCTCGAGCACCCTGCGGGTCCAGGTGGTGTAAGAACCCCAACCTGTGAACACACCCCTCTCGGCGAAGTACGCGTCGAGGGCCTCGGGACTCATCATCGCCAGTGGGACCAACGACCCCAGGAAGGGGAGGATGAAGAGGGCGCCATACCTGACCATTCCCAGCAGCCTCATCTTGAGACCCTGGGCCCAGTGACCGGCCAGCATGGTGGCCGCCACCGCCATGAACGGCAGGACCGCAGCCGGGTAGACCTTGAGGCTGAAGCCTATACCCAGCAGGATAGCAGAAGTGTCGTACCTTCTACTGAGCAAGGCCCACAGCGACGCGAGGAGGAAGAGGTTCACCACGCCGTCGTACCTGGCAGAGAATCCAATGGTGACAATGGCCACCGGACACATGGCGTAGACCATCGCCATCGATAGGCTGTGCTCGGTGCCGTACCTGGTCCGGCTCGCCATGTACACCAGACCCGCAACGATGGCGTCGACGAGGGAGAACACGGTACGGAACTGCATCGTTCCCGCACCCATGGTCTCCCCAACGATGTAGAGCATGTACTGGTAGGAGGGCGGTTTGGTCCCCCCCCCAAAGTCGCGGTAGGGGAGCCGGCCCTCCAACATGTGTACCGACCGATCGACGGTGGTGTCCAGATCGCCGGATATCACCTGGTCCTGGAGCAGTATGACCCATCTCAGGGCCAGGGCCACGAGGGTCACCGCGAGGAAGTGCTGCCACGTCGGTCGCTCGACGAAGCGGCGGAGGAACTTGGACCGGTTGACCATCTCCTCCATCTGGGTAACGACCAGCATGTAACCGAGGATGAACAGAAAGTAGAACAGGATGTAGAAGCCGGTGACGACTGTGGCCACCAGCATCACTGTCCAGATTGCCAGGCCCAGGTACCCATACCTGGGGTCGGTCCTGATGACCTCTACGATTCTCTCCAGCCCACCATTCAATATCTGGTCCTCAGGGGCTGGAACCGAGTGATATCCTTATGAAAATTCCGGTTCCGTATGGTTGGCCATCATCCCTGGAGGGGGCGTGGCCTACCTCCGCCTCGCCGTCCGCAGCTCGGTCCCGCACACCGGGCACTCTGACCCCTTGGCCTTGTCGTACCAGCGGTGGCAGCCAGGGCACCGGACGCCCCAGCGCCAGATCTCCTCGATACCCTCCTGCTTGAAGGCCATTGTGTCCACGCCCACGAAGGCGGCCACGTTCTGGATGGAGTAGTCGTCCGTCACGCAGGGGACCCCCAGGGACATCGCCAGGGCGAGCACGTCGATGTCGGGGGCCGACAGACGTTTCTGCTCACCCAGCTCCTTGACCGCCTCCATAACCCTCGAGCGAGCCTCCCCGTCGGGCTCGATCACCGCGAGGCCCGCATCGACGAGGGCGCGCATGCGCCGGCCCGCCCTGCCCTTCGACACCTCCTCGACCACGGAGGGGGGCACGGCGAACTCGTCGGGGGGCACGGGGTCGAAGCCCTCGAGGACCGCGGAACTGTCCAGAACGGCGCGCACGGGGCCGTGATAGCGGGGGTGCATGATATACCCTCCGGACCCCCTTTCGGCCCTCCGCGAGCCCATATCGCCTTGACATGCCGAAAAAAGGGGTGTCCAGACCCCCCCTGGACCGAAGGTTCTTTTAAGGTGTGTGTTTATATAGTTTTTCGTCCCCACGGAGGAGCGGCTAGACCGGCTCGAACAACGTTTCTAGACGTCAATAAAGGAGCGGACGAAAGACAGGAAGGGATGGGGTTCCATGCAGGACGAGAGCTACACGGCAGAGAGCATCCAGGTGCTCGAGGGACTCGAGGCGGTCCGCAAGCGACCGGCGATGTACATAGGGTCCACCGACGAGCACGGGCTCCACCATCTCCTCAACGAGGTCGTCGACAACAGCATCGACGAGGCCATGGCCGGGTACTGCAAGCACATAGACGTGTTCATCAGGCAGGACGGCAGCATGACCGTGGCGGACGATGGCCGGGGCATCCCCACCCAGATCCACAGCGGCACCCTCATCACCGGGGTCGAGCTGGTGCTGACCAAGCTCCACGCGGGGGGGAAGTTCGACAGCAAGGCCTACAAGGTCTCGGGGGGCCTCCACGGCGTGGGCGTCTCCGTGGTCAACGCCCTCTCCGAGTGGCTGGAGGTCCGCGTGTTCCGCGAGGACATGGAGCACTACCAGCGCTTCGAGCGTGGCCATCCCACCACCGCCCTGGAGGAGGTGGCCAAGGCCGACGGGACCGGCACCATCATCACCTTCATGCCCGACGCGGAGATCTTCTCCACCGCCGTCTTCGACTTCGAGACCATCGTGGCCCGCCTGCGGGAGCTGGCCTTCCTGGTCCGCGGGGTGCACATCCATGTCTCCGACGACCGCACCGGCGCCGAGGAGAACTTCCACTTCGAGGGGGGCATCGTCAGCTTCGTCGAGTACCTCAACCGCAACAGGAACTCCATCCACCAACCCCCCATCCTCATCGAGGGGGCGGCGGAGGGCACCGAGCTGGAGGTGGCCATCCAGTACACCGACGGCTACTCGGAGAACGTTTACACCTACGCGAACAACATCCACACCGTGGAGGGCGGCACCCACCTGTCCGGCTTCCGGGCCGCCATGACCCGGACCATCAACGACTACGCCAGGAACATGAGGTCCGCGGGCAAGGACGAATCGCCCATGTCCGGCGACGACGTCCGGGAGGGCATGACCGCCATCGTCAGCGTGCGGATGCCCGACCCGCAGTTCGAGGGCCAGACCAAGACCAAGCTGGGCAACTCCGAGATGAAGGGCTTGGTGGAGACCATCCTCAACGACAAGCTGGGCGAGTACCTCCTGGAGCATCCCAAGGAGGCGGAGACCATCATCGGCAAGGCCAAGATGGCCGCCAAGGCCAGGGAGGCGGCCCGCAAGGCCCGCGAGCTGACCCGCCGCAAGGGTTACCTGGAGTCCTCCACCCTGCCCGGCAAGCTGGCGGACTGCGCCGACAGGCGACCCGAGATCACCGAGATCTACATCGTGGAGGGCGACTCGGCCGGGGGCTCGGCCAAGCAGGGCCGGAACCGGCAGTTCCAGGCCATCCTGCCCCTGCGCGGGAAGATCATCAACGTGGAGAAGTCGCCCATCGACAAGATCCTCAAGAACAACGAGATCCAGGCCCTCATCACCGCCATGGGCACGTCCATCGCCGACGAGTTCGACCTGGAGAAGGCCCGGTACCACAAGATCATCATCATGACGGACGCCGACGTTGACGGCGCCCACATCCGCACGTTGCTCCTGACCTTCTTCTTCCGCTACATGCGGGAGCTGATAGAGGCGGGCTACGTGTTCATAGCGCAACCGCCCCTCTACAAGGTCTCCAAGGGCAAGACCGTCAGGTACGCCTACTCCGACAGGGAGAAGGAACAAATGGTCGAGGACATCGGAGGAAGGGTCGGCATCCAGCGCTACAAGGGCCTGGGAGAGATGAACGCCCACCAGCTGTGGGAGACCACCATGGACCCCGCTACGAGGACGCTGCTCAGGGTAACCATCGAGGACGCCATGAGGGCGGACGAGCTGTTCACCCTCCTCATGGGCGAGAAGGTGGCGCCGAGACGTGCCTTCATCCAGGAACATGCGACGGAGGTCAAGAACCTGGACATCTAGGAGGTGAAGGGGAATGGCCGACGAGGAGAAGGACGGAAAGGATGTGAAGGTGGACCCCGAGGTCGAGGCCTTCGACCACGGGAACATCGAGCCCCGGTCCATCATCCGGGAGATGAGGGAATCTTACCTGGACTACTCGATGTCCGTGATAGTGGGCCGTGCCCTCCCCGACGTCAGGGACGGCCTCAAGCCGGTGCACCAGCGCATCCTGTACGGCATGAGGGACATGGGCAACACCCACGACAAGCCCCACAAGAAGTCCGCCCGCGTGGTCGGCGACGTGCTGGGCAAGTACCACCCCCACGGCGACACCGCGGTCTACGACGCCCTGGTCCGCATGGCCCAGGACTTCTCTCTGCGGTACCCGCTGGTGGACGGCCACGGCAACTTCGGCAGCGTGGACGGCGACAACGCCGCGGCCATGCGTTACACCGAGTGCCGCATGAGCAAGATCGCGGCGGAGATGCTCGCCGACATCGACAAGGACACGGTGGACTTCCGGTCCAACTTCGACGACACCCTGGAGGAGCCCGTCGTCCTGCCGGCCAAGCTGCCCAACCTGCTGGTGAACGGCTCGACGGGCATCGCCGTGGGCATGGCCACCAACATCCCGCCCCACAACCTGCGGGAGATCGTGGACGGCCTGATGCTGGTCATCGAGGACCCCGATGTCACCCTGGCGGACCTCCTGGGAGTGGTGCAGGGGCCCGACTTCCCCACCGGGGGCACCATCCACGGCATCAACGGCATCGTGGAGGCCTACTCCACGGGACGCGGCACCGTCAGGATCAGGTCCAAGACCCACTTCGAGGACCGGGGCGGCGGCCGGTCGCGCATCGTGGCCACCGAGATCCCGTACGGCGTCAACAAGTCGAGGCTCATCGAGTCCATCGCCGACCTGGTGCGCGACAAGCGCATCGACGGCATCACCGACCTGCGGGACGAGTCCGACCGGGAGGGCATCCGGGTGGTCATCGAGCTGCGCAGGGACGTCATCGGCGAGGTGGTGCTCAACCAGCTGTACAAGCACACCGACCTCCAGTCCAGCTTCGGCATCAACAACGTCGCCCTGGTGGACGGCAAGCCGGTGCTGATGGGCCTTCGGGAGATGATGTCCCATTTCGTGATGTTCCGCGAGGAGGTGGTGCGCCGGCGCACCGCCTTCGAGCTCCGGAAGGCCAAGGAGAAGGCCCACATCCTGGAGGGCCTGGTCATCGCCCTGGACAACCTGGACGAGGTCATAGCCCTCATCCGTGGCTCGGGCGACGCCCAAGAGGCGTCGACCAAGCTCCAGGAGACCTTCGAGCTGACGGAGATACAGGCCAAGGCCATCCTGGACCTGAGGCTCCAGAAGCTGACCTCCATGGAGGTCGAGAAGGTGAGGGAGGACCTGGTGCAGACCCTCAAGCTCATCCAGCGCCTCCAGGAGATCCTGGACTCCGAGGAGGAGGTCCGGGCCATCGTCAAGGAGGAGCTGCTGGAGGTCCGTGAGAAGTACGGCGACGACCGGCGCACCCAGATCGACTACGACGAATCGGAGCTGCAGATGGAGGACCTGGTGCCCAACATCAAGGTGGTCGTCTCCATCACCTCTGACAACTACATCAAGCGGCAGGACATCGACAGCTACCGCGTGCAACGCCGGGGCGGCAAGGGCCTCCGGGGACAGTCCCTCAAGGAGCAGGACTACGTGGAGGACATGTTCGTCACGCTCAACCACAACTTCCTGCTGTTCTTCACGAGCCTGGGCCGGGTGTACTGGCTCAAGACGTTCCGCATCCCCGAGAGCGGACGACATTCCCGGGGCGTGCCCATCGTCAACCTGCTACCCAACCTGCAAGAGGGCGAGGAGGTGGTGGCCTTCCGGTCCGTCCAGGAGTTCGACGACGAGCACTTCCTCTTCTTCGCCACCAGGAACGGCAAGGTGAAGAAGACGCCGCTGTCGGCGTACAGCCGGCCCCGGGTCACGGGCATCATCGCCCTCAAGATCTTGGAGGATGACCACCTCATCGCGGTGCGCATGTCCGACGGCGACCAGGACGTCCTCCTGGCGACCAGGAACGGCCAGTGCATCCGGTTCCACGAGTCCAACGTGCGACCCATGGGCCGCGCGGCGGCGGGCGTCCGCGGCATCAGGCTGCGCAAGGGTGACGAGGTGGTGTCCCTGGCCCTGGCCAAGGAGGGCACCGCCGTGCTCACCGTGACGGAGAACGGCTACGGCAAGCGGACCGACCTGGAGGAGTACAGGCTCATCCGGCGAGGCGGGCTGGGCGTCAAGGGCATCATCACCTCGGAGCGGAACGGCCCCGTGGTGGCCGTCCGGATGGTCTCCGAGGGCGACGAGCTGATGATCACCTCCATCAAGGGCATGGTAGTGCGCATCCCCGTCTACGAGAGCGTCACCAACCAGATCCGCATCATGGGACGCGCCACCCAGGGCGTGCGCCTCATGCGCCTGGCCGAGGAGGACGAGGTCATCTGCATCGGAGTGCTGCGCCAGGCAGACGAGGAGGCCGTGGACGAGCAGATAGATGATGGCGACGACCCGGGACCGGAGGAGTGACGGCGTCACCTTCATATGGCCGACCACCCATCCCCGGGTCGAGGCGTTGGCATGATCTACGAGTTCGAGGGCAAGGTGCCTAGGATCGGCGAGGGTTCATGGGTCTTCGACGACGCGATGGTGATGGGCGACGTGACCCTGGGGGAGAAGGTCTACGTGGGCTCGGGGGCCCGCGTCCGGGGTGACTACGGGACCATCGTCGTGGGCGACCGGACCTCCATCGAGGACAACGTCGTCATACACGCCCGCCCCGGCGAGCGCACCGAGATCGGCGATTCCGTGACCATCGGCCACGGGGCGATCCTCCACAACTGCACCATCCGTGACGGGGCGGTCATCGGCATGGGCGCCATCGTGTCCGATTACGCCACCGTGGGCGAGTGGGCGGTGGTGGCCGAGGGTGCCGTGGTGAAGAACAAGGACACCATCCCCGACCGGCACATCGCGGTGGGGGTCCCCGCCAAGGTCAAGGGCGAGATCACCGAGGAGTACGAGGCCACTTGGACCCGCTTCAAGGAGGTCTACGTCGACCTCGCGTCCAGGCGGTACCCCGAGGGGTTGCGTCGCCTGTAACATCGTCCCGCGATATCTGGCAAGGCATACCACTGGGAAAACCTTATAAACCTGGATGCTGGGTATAGCATTTGTATCCGAGGAGAATTATCTGTGTCCGACCCCAGCGACATAACCTCAGAGTACGAGAAGGACATCTCACAGTACTACGGGGACGACAACGTGACCGCCATCATCACCCTCCGGGTCGACACCAAGGAGGTCGACAACGTGGCGCGCACCATCTGCGAGGACCCGGCGGTCAAGGACGTGTACCTGGTCACCGGGGACACCGACCTGGTGATCAAGGCCACCTTCAAGAACTACGCTGGCTTCAAGGAGTTCGTGGTGGGCACCGTGGGGAACATCAAGGGGGTCGTGGACACCTCCACCGGAATGGTGGTGACCAAGTACAAGGAGAACCGCGAGCTCGTGATGTTCTGAGCCCCGCGAGGATCAGACCGGCTCGCCCAATGCGCTGCTGATCGAGTTGAAGATGATCTGCAGGCTCACCGGTTTCACCAGCACCTCGAAGAGGCCCAGGGCGCGTGCCTGCTCCGCCGCCTCGAGGTCCGCGGTGAAGAAGATTATCTCGGCGTCGGGCCACCGGTCCCTCATGTGACCCGCCACGGTGAGCCCGTCCATCTTGGGCATCCTGTGGTCGAGGATGACCGCATCGACGGGCGGTTCGGCGGCCTCCATGGCATCGAGGGCCTCAAGTCCGTCGCGGGCGAAGAGCACGTCGTTGATGCCGTGGCGCTGGAGACCCTCCCGTAGGAGCCTATGGATGATCTCCTCGTCGTCCACCACAAGTAACCGTGGCACCCTTCCTACCTCCAAGATCCGCTGCCAGTTATTTGGTTATCGCTAGGCAGCACGCTTACATCGGGCCGCTTCTTAATAAAGTCTCGGGACTTTTTCTCAGGAGGATATATTCCGAAGGGGCGATATATTTTTGGGTTCCCTAAATTTTTAACTGGTCGATGGCCTCGATTACGGAGGTCCGGACGGCCTCCTCGCTGAAGACGGGGAGGTTCCCGGGCACGACGACGACGGGGATGCCCCTCTCCTCCAGCAGGTCAAGGGTGGGCTCCACCTTGTCGTGGAACTCCCGCAGGCGGCTCCAGATCTTCTCCTCGGTGTCGTCGCTGCGCTGCACCACCTCGGCACCGCAGGCGGTGCAGAACCTGCCGTCCCGGGGAGGCTTGTGCTCCAGGTGGAACACCTTGCCGCAGGTCTTGCAGATGCGACGGCCGATGGTGCGGCCCACGATGGCCTCGTCCTCGTTGTCCACCAGCACGATGAGGTCGAGACGGGTTCCCGCCCCCTCCACCAGGTGGAGCAGGTGGTGGGCCTGGGCGATGGTCCGTGGGTAGCCGTCGAGGACCGCACCCTTGCAGCCCATCTTCCCGAAGGCGTCGTCCACCAGGTCGTTCACCAGCTCGTCGGGGACGAAGAGGCCCGAGTTGACGTAGAAGCTGGCCTTGACGCCGAGCATCAGCTCGTCCAGCTGGTCGGGGGAGGACACGTAGGGCGCGAGCATCTCCCTGACCCTGTTGTCCGAGACCAGGTCCCCGTGCTCGTCCCGGAGGTCCGCCTCGGAGACCTGGGCGTCCATCTTCCCGAGGAGTCCAAGGTAGTACCGGAAGATGTCACCGGTGGACAGCTGCTTCAGTCCGTACTCTTCGACCAGCACGTCGATGCGGGGCTGCTTGCCAGCGCCGCTCTTTCCCATGACGAGGATGTTCTGGAAATCGGCTTCCACGGGGCTCACCGTCCGGGGAAACGCCGATGTCGATTTTATAGCTTGCGTCAACGTGCCTTGGACCGTCACCGGTTCCCTCTTCTCTAGTCAACGTCCGGGTCCCCGGAGGACCCGACCCCTTCCCTCCGCTCCTCGCTCTTGGCCAGGCAAGACCTCAGGCAATCCTGGGCGCAGCTGGGCACCTCCCCCGTCTCGTAGAACTTCCGGAAGTGCTGCAGCCAGATGGGGCCCTCCTCGGGGAGGTTGACGAAGCTGACGAAGCTGGTGAGGCGGTCGAGGGTCTCCCCGCTGACGCTGTGCTCCATGGCGCACGCGTCACTGTCGGCCACCCCGGCCGGGACACCCAGGATGGTGAGGAACTCCTTGAGGGTCTCGTGCTTCTCGTGGAGGCCGTCGGCCATGGCCTGCCCCGCCTCGGTCAGGGTGACGCCGCTGTACTTCTCGTAGTTGACGAGCCCCGCCTCGGAGAGCTTCTGGAACATCTCCGTCACCGTGGGAAGGCCCACGTCCAGCACCTGGGCCACGTCCACCACCTTGGCGTAGCCCTTCTTCCTCTGGACCTCGTCTATGGTCTCGATGTACTGCTCCCAACGGGTGCTTGTCAACGTATCATCCCCCGTTCGTTCCGGTGCCCCGCGCGAGCCGGCGCCCCTTGTCCGTCAGCCTGTAGCCCACAACGGGTGGGCCGGTCGAGCACTCCTCCGTCTTGCACTTGGACGCCATGACGCAACCCGGGCAGTCCGCCTCGGGGTGCATGCTGTCCCCGTCGATGGTCATCGCCTCCAGGTGACCCATCCTCGCCATCATCTCGAGGCGGTTCTTCAGCTCGGCCTCGGTGAGGTCCGTCTGGAAGGCCATCTCCGAAAGGGTCATGGAATCCCGGTCGATCATCACGAGCATCCGCTTTATCATGTTGGCACTATCCCTCCTTGAGGCCATTTCTCCCGATATCATTGTTGACGTGCACCCCCAGGGGCGCCAGGGTGAAGCCCCCCCTCCAGACCAAGAGGCCCGCGACGGGGAGGATGGAGAGGTACAGGAACGGCGAGATGGTGTCCAGGGCGGAGTAGGCCTCCCATTCACCGCCCACCGCCCACGCGCCCATGTAGGACGCCGAGATCTGGGTCAGCTGGACGAACAGGAAGAACAGGGCGAGCAGGATGCCGACGTAGAGGAAGGCCACGCCCTCGTGGAGGCCCGAACGGAGCTCCCGGTCGCCCTGGATGAACACCAGACCGATGATGACCATGATGGCGCCGTCCATGGCGCCGCCGCCCAGCAGCAGGGCCCGGGACCAGCCGTCGCCGAGCCCAAGAGATGCCAGCATCTGGAGGATGCCGAAGAGCACGTACACCCCTCCGGCCACACCGGAGAATATCGCCTTGCCTCTCAGCGGGTCGTCCGTCATCCCATCACCCCCACCCCAGGGCCAGTCCGGCCCGGTATATAGCGAAGGCCACGAGCCATGCGAGGGCCAAGCTGTACACGATCGAGAACGCTGTCCACCTCACGGAGCCTGTCTCCTTCCAGATGACCCCGATGGTGGCAAGGCAGGGGGGGTAGATCAAGGTGAAGGCCATGAGCCCGGCGGCGTTGGCCCCGTTGAGCCCGCTGGAGGGGTCGGTGAGCCGGTCCATCAGGCTCTCCCCCTCCACGCCGCCGTAGAGCACCCCGAGGGTGCCGGCGATGAGCTCCTTGGCCACGAAGCCGAAGATGAGGGCCACCACGATGCGCCAGTCGAAGCCCAGGGGGGCGACCAGGGGCTCCAGGACCTTGCCTAGCATGCCGGCCACGCTGTCCCCGCTGCCGTACTCCACGCCCCATGGGAGCGAGGCGAGCAGCCACACGATGACGGCCCCGACCAGGATGATCGTGCCCGCCTTCCTTATGTACATCCAGACCCGCTCCCAGGTGTGGGTGAGGACCAACCGGGCCGATGGGACCTGGTACCGGGGCATCTCCATGATGAAGGGCGCGGGGTCGCCCTTGAGCATCGTCTTTCGCAGCAGCAGCGCGGTGAAGACGGCCACCAGCATGCCCAGGGCGTACATGGCGAAGACCGCTGTGCCGGCGGCAGCGCCGAAGAAGGCGCCCGCCAGGAGGACGAAGACGGGGAGCCGGGCCCCACATGACATGAAGGGGTTGACCAGGATGGTGATGAACCGGTCCTTCCGGTCCTCTATGCTCCGCGTCGAGAGGATGGCGGGCACGTTGCACCCGAAGCCCATCAGCATGGGGATGAAGGACTTGCCGTGGAGGCCTACTTTGGCCATCACCCGGTCCATGTTGAATGCCGCCCGGGCCAGGTAACCGCTGTCCTCCAGGATGGCAAGGAGGAGGAACAGCATGAAGATGGGGGGCACGAAGACCAGCACGAAGCCCACGCCACCGATGATGCCGTCGGCGAGCAGCGATGCCAGCCATTCGGGGGAGACGTTGGACGTTATCCAGGACCCCAGGGACGCGAAGGCCGAGTCGATAATGGCGGAGAAGGGAAGGGACACGGTGAACGTCAACGTGAAGGCGCCCCACATCATGGCGAGGAATATTGGGATGCCCAGCCACTTGTGGGTCAGCACCCTGTCGATGTAGTCCGCGGGGGTGGTCTCCAGATGGCACCTGACGTATGCCTGTCCGAGGATGGCGTCGATGACCTCGTACCTCCGCTCGGCCATCTCGACCTCGATCTCCTCGACATCCTCGCCCTGGAGCTGCCGGACGACCTGTGGTCCGACGGGGCTGCCCTCTATGCGCTCCAGCACGTTCTCGTCGCCCTCCAGGAGCTTGACGGCCAGCCAACGCATCGGATAACTGTCCGCGATCTCAGGGTCCTGTTCCAGGGTCTCCACGAGGAGGGATATCTTGGTCTCCAGCTCGTCGCCGTAGCCCACCATGTGATGGTGGTGGGTTTCGCGGTCCGCCTCCTCGACGATCTCGTCCACCAGGCGGTCGATGCCGGTGACTTTGGAGGCCGAGGTAGGGACCACGGGGACCTCCAGGAACTCCTCCATCTTCTCCAGGTCGATGCAGTCGCCCCGGGCCTCGCTGATGTCGAACATGTTCAGCGCCATCACCAGCCTGCAGCCCGTGGTCATGAGCTGGGTGGTGAGGTACAGGTTGCGGTCCAGGTTGGTGGCGTCCACCACGTGGACCACCACGTCGGGGCGCTCGTCGATGATGTAGTCCCGGGTGATGATCTCGTCGATGGAGTTGGCCGTCAGGCTGTACGTCCCGGGAAGGTCCACGATCTCCAGCACGTGGTCGCCGTGGCGCCGGATGCCCACCTTCTTCTCCACCGTGACCCCGGGCCAGTTGCCCACGTGCTGCCGGGCCCCGGTGAGGGCGTTGAACAGCGAGGTCTTGCCCACGTTGGGATTGCCTGCCAGGGCGATGCGGAGGCGGTGCTCCTCGTGGCGTCGCTCCCTCCGACTCCTGCGGTGATGCCAGTGCTCTTTGCGTTCGTGGGGTCGCTCCCTCCGACTCCTGCGGTGATGCCAGTGCCGTCCGCGGTCGTGGGACATGGCCCATCACTCCTCGACGAGTCGGACCTCCACCAGATGGGCGTCCCGTCTCCTGATGGAGTAGTCGATCCCCTTGACCCGGTACTCCACGGGGTCATCCAGGGGTGCCTTGCGGAGCACCTTCACGATGGTGCCAGGGACCATCCCCACCGCCAGGAGGCGCCGGCGGGACAGTCCGCGGCCCAGCACGTTGACCACCTTGGCCCGGCGACCTGGCTCCACCTGGTCGAGACGGAGCAGCGTATCCGTGGTCGTGGGGTCAGGCAAGCTCATCACCAATAAAATATTCGGTCAACCGAATTTTCTTCGATTGACCTAATAGTGCCTCCGCTATATGAACCTTTCCAGATGGTCACCAGTATCGGCCAGGAGGCCCTCTGGCCTACAGCTGCACGCCGTAGATGGGGCCGAACTTCTCCTTGATGTAACGGATCCAGTGGTCGGCGTTCATCGGCTCGCCCGTGAGGTGGACCAGCATGTCGGGGGTGCGGTACATCCTGCCGGGGCGGTGGACCTTCTCGTTGAGCCATCCCAGGAGGGGCTTGAACTGGCCCGCCTCGATCTGGCCATACACGTCGGGGATGTCCTTGATCATGGTGTTCCACAGCTGGGCGCTGATGAGGTTCCCGAAGGTGTAGGTGGGGAAGTAGCCCTGGATGCCCATGGCCCAGTGGATGTCCTGCATGCACCCGTCGGCGTCCGAGGGCACGTCGATGCCCAGGTAGCTCTTGTACTTCTCGTTCCAGAGGGCGGGTATCTCGTCCACGCCAACCTTGCCGCTCATCATCGCCAGCTCCATCTCGAAGCGGATGAGGGGATGCATGTTGTACGTGACCTCGTCGGCCTCCACGCGGATGAGGGAGGGCTGGACCAGGTTGGCCGCGGCGTAGAAGTCCTCGATGGGCACGTTGCCCACCTGCCCTGGGAAGGTCTCCTGGAGCTTGGGGTAGTAGTGGCGCCAGAAGGGCATGGACCGGCCCACGATGTTCTCCCACATCCTCGACTGGGACTCGTGGAAGCCCAGGCCGATGGGGTCGCCCATGGGAGTGGCGTAGTGCTCGGCGTTGAGGCCCTGCTGGTACATCGCGTGGCCCGCCTCGTGGATGTTCGCGAAGAGGGCCGGCCGGATGTCGTTCTCGTTGTACCTGGTGGTGATGCGGACGTCGTCGATGGCCCCCGAGGTGAAGGGGTGAGGGGCCTCGTCCAGCCTACCACGGGAGAAGTCGTAGCCGAGGTCGGTGACCACCATGACGCCGAACTCCTTCTGCTTCTCCAGGGGCCACGGCTGGGCCATGATGGCCTCGTCGGGGTGCACGTCGGAGTCGATGATCTTGTGGATGATGGGGACGAGCCTCTCCCGGAGGTCGGCGAACACCACCTCCACGTCCTTGGTCCGCGTCCCGGGCTCGTACTCGTCGATGAGGGCGTCGTAGATGCTGTCCTCGTACCCGATGTGCTCGGCCATCTGGACCTTGAGGTCGATCATCTTCTCCAGGAAGGGGGCGAAGTGACCGTAGTCGTCCTTCTTCCGCGCCTCCTTCCAGGCCTCCAGCGACATCGAGGTGTGCTTGGCCATCTCCTTGACCAGCTCGCCGGGTATGGCCACCTCGCGGTCGTACTGCCAGCCGGTCTCGCGCACGTTGGTCTGCTCCTCGGGGGTCAGGCCGTCGAGCACGTCGGGGCGGCGGAGCTCGTCCAGGTAGCCCCGCATACGGTCGGAGGTGTAGTAGTCGTGGAACCACTTGGCCATGGTGGCCATCTGGTTGGCGCGCTCCATGGCGCCTCCCGGTGGCATGAAGACCTCCTGGTCCCATCCCAGGATGCCTGCGGCGAACTGGGCGTTCTGACATTCCTTCACGAACTCGATGAACTCGGGGTAGCTGTTTCCCGCCATGATAGGTCCCACCTTGGGGTGTGCCCCGCGAATCAGGGCCCTCGGCCTTAAGCCTTTCCCAGGATAGGGGGCCGGAGAAGGAGAGATGGTAGCGGGGAGTGGATTTGAACCACTGATCTACGGGTTATGAGCCCGTCGGGATTTCCTAGCTACCCCACCCCGCTACGAGGTGACTGGGTAAGGCCGGTTATACCTCTTCTTGGATATGAAGGTTCGCCTGGAAGGTCTTTAGGGTCACCACTCCCGGTCGTGGGCCTGGATGTCCTCCATCCACTCGTCGACGCGATGGTGGAACTTCTCGACGATGGAATCGGCCTTGTGGTGGTCCCCCTCCTCGACGGACTCGAACTCCTCCTCCAATAGCTCACGGGCCTCGTCCACCTTCTCCTCCAGCTCCTCGTGGGCAGGGTGGTCGGAACGCGACAGCTTCACCTTGAGGCCGTGCAGGGCGGCGTCCAGGTCCTTGTGGAGGGCGGCAGCGTGCTGCTTGGTCCACCCTCCGGCGCCCTTCGCTCCGTCGGAGGTCTGGGTCTTGAGGTCTGCCCTCTTCTCCTTGAACGTGGCGTGGACGCCCGTGAGCTCCTGTTCGATGTCTTCCTTGTGGTCCGTCATCCGATATCCTCGGGGTGGTAACTATGAACTTGGAAAAAAGGTTTTCTGATGAGTCGGCAGGGCCTCACTTGGTCTTCGCGACCAATTCCTCGTTGAGGGCCACATGGAGGGTGCCGTCCTTGTAGAAGATGTACATCTCCTCCTTCAGCTTCTTCCCGAGGCTGGCGAGGGTCTCGTACACCGCGTCCTCCTCCATGTCGAGGTCCTTGGCGACACTGGGGGTGAGCCATGGCCCCTCATCGAAGTCATTCTTCTGGATGTACTCCCACATGATCTTCTCTTTTTTAGTGAGGGGTTCATCGTCTGCCATGGAGGTGACCGCGTGTGAACGCCCCTTGGGGCTAATAAGGATTTGCCCGCCCCTCGACCGTGGGGTTTTAATGGGTCTCGCCTATATCGCCACGGTGAGCCGATGATCATACGGAGCAAGGCCCCCCTGCGGATCAGCTTCGGGGGTGGTGGGACCGACGTCCCGCCCTATCCCGAGGAGAGGGGAGGCGTCACCCTCAACACCACCATCAACAAGTACGCCTACGCCACCCTCATTCCCACCTCGGACGGCGAGATAACCGTCACCTCCCTCGACTACGACATCGTGGCGAAGTACCGCGACGACAAGGACCTGGTCTTCGACGGGAACCTGGACCTGGTCAAGGCCACCATCAACTCGATGTACCCCGAGAAGTCGGGCCACCTGTTCCTCCACTCCGACGCGCCGCCGGGGTCCGGGCTGGGCTCCTCGTCAACGATGTGCGTGGCGCTGGTCCAGCTGTTCAAGCACCACCTGAACATCCCCATGGACGACTACGAGGTGGCCGAGAAGGCCTACGAGATCGAGCGCATCGACCTGGCCATCTCGGGGGGCCTCCAGGACCAGTACGCCGCCGTCTTCGGTGGCTTCAACTTCACCGAGTTCCTGGGAGACCGGGTCATCGTCAACCCCCTCCGCATCAGGAGGGACACCCTCAACGAGCTGGATTACCGGCTCCTGCTGTGCTACACCGGTGGGACCCGCCTCTCCGCGAACATCCTCGACGAGCAGACCGAGAGGTACGTCAAGAAGGAGGAGGACGTGGTCGCCTCCCTCGACTACATCAAGGAGCTGGCCATCCGCATGAAGCGCTCCCTCCTCCTCAACGAGCTGGACGACTTCGGCGACATGCTACACAAGGGATGGGTCCACAAACGGAAGCTGGCCTCGGCCATCACCAACCCGGGCATCGACAAGCTGTACGATATCGCCCGGGAGAACGGCGCCCTCGGGGGCAAGCTCCTGGGGGCCGGAGGGGGCGGTTACCTGCTCCTCTACTGCGAGTTCGACAAGCGGCACCTGGTGGCCGAGAAGCTGGAGGAGGCGGGAGGCCAATTGGTGGAGTTCGGGTTCGAGAAGGGAGGCGCCCAGAGCTGGGAGGTCCCGGGAGGGAGAGACTGATGTCACTGGACAGGATAAAGGAGGCCTTCGCCGAGTCCATCGAGGTCAAGCAGGCCATGACCGAGGAGGACCACAAGATGGTCCACGATATCGCGTGCACGATGATCGACGCGATCCAGCGCGGCAACAAGATCATCTGGATGGGGAACGGGGGCTCCGCCGCCGACGCCCAGCACCTGGCAGCGGAGCTGGTGTCCAAGTTCTACCTCGAGCGGGAGGGAATGCCCTCCATCGCCCTCAGTTGCAACACCTCCATCCTCACCGCCGTGGGCAACGACTACGGCTTCGACCACGTGTTCGAACGGCAGATAGAGGCGCTCGCCAGATCTGGAGACGTGGTGGTCGGCATCTCCACCTCGGGCAACTCCCCCAACGTGCTCCGGGCCATCGAGAAGGCCAGGGGAATGGGCTGCATCACGGTGGGCATGACGGGAATGTCGGGAGGACAGATCGTCCATGCCGTGGACCTGTGCTTCCGAGCCCCCTCCGACGACACACCTCGCATCCAGGAGGTCCACATCACCGCGGGCCACATCATCTGCGAGGTCGTGGAGAGCACCATCTTCGGGTGATGATTTGGGCAGGGTAGCCGTGTTCCTGGACCGCGATGGGACGGTCATCGACGACAAGGTCCACCTCACTGACCCCGATGAGGTGGAGCTCCTGCCCAAGGTCGGGGAGGCCATCCGCCACCTCAACGAGGCGGGCCTCTTCACCGTCATCATCTCGAACCAGTCGGTCATCGCCAGGGGTCTGGCCACCCACGAGATGGTGGACGCGGCCATGGAACGGACCCAGGAGCTCCTGGGGGCCGATGGCGCCCACATCGACGCCTTCTACTACTGCCCCCACCACCCCATGTTCTCGGAATCATGCAAGTGCAGGAAGCCTGCCCCTGGAATGCTCCTCCGGGCGGCGGAGGATTACGACATTGACCTGGAGCGGTCCTTCATGGTCGGTGATTGGTGGTCCGACATCGGCGCCGGGAAGGCGGCGGGAACCAGGACCATCCTGATATCGGGTGCGGTGGAGGGTGCGGCCGAGGTGGACGAGAGGCTGGCCGAGCAGGGGCTCGAGCCCGATGCCAGGTTCGGGTCAGTTCTTGACGCGGCACTTTGGATAATCGTTGACGTTGGGTTAGAGATAGGGTGATGCCTCGTCCATTGAATTCGTGACCTTCGACCTCATGCGGACGCTGTGTGACTAGCATCTCGCCGCATTGGGCTCGTAGGTCTCGTACATCGGTGACCCGAGGGTGACCACCGGTCGACCGTTCTGCCTGTCCACCAGGACGAGCCCCTGTTCTGCCATGCGCTCGACATGGTAATGCACGAGTTGCCGGCTCATGCCGGTCCGCTGGGCCAGCTCGGCCTTGGTGCCCGGACCGTCGGATGCCAGGGACTTGACGATGCACTCCTCGGATGGGCCCATGGCCAGCACGCGGTGGTTGCAGGGCCAGTACCTGGTGTACTTGCCCGTCTTGATGGACCGGAGGACATCGCCCCGCACCAGGACCCGCAGGTGGTGCTGCACCGTCCCGCTGGCCGCGCCCACGCCGTCCCTCACCTGGGTGAAGGTGGCCCCGGGGTTCCGGTTGACGTAGTTGAAGATCTCGTTCCTGAGGGAGTGGTTGAGCAGCTGGGGCTGGGGGATGCGGAGGTACAGCGGGGCCAGCAGGAACGAGCTGTTCGTCCATGTACTGTCCTCAAGAACGAGGTCCGGGAGGTCTGTGATGACCGAGGTGTCCACGTCGGCCTCGGCGGAGACCGCCTCGGGGCCCGCCACGGCGGCCATCGACGGGACCACCATCATCAGGGCGAAGGCCACGATGGGCACCACAGGCATGAAGCTGCGCAGCCTGCGGCCTATACCAGCGCGGAGCGCGGTCAGCCATGACACAAGGTTAATGTGTGGCAGCTTCAAGCTCTGACCCGCGCGTTAAGTGGAGAACCTCGGTTATAAGATTGTTGGTCCTATACTTGACGGAGTGGAATGGCTAGCCGCCGAGCTCTTCCAGCATCTTGTCGACATCGTTGGTGGGGTTGCGACAGAGGTGGTCGGTGCATACATAGGCGGTGGCTTTCCCTCCCTTCATCTCGTGCTCCTTGACGAAGGGGGCCATGGCCTCGATCGCGCTGGCCTCGTCCCCGGGGGTCTTGAGCAGGACGACGGTGTTGGGAAGGTACGTTCTGTGCACCGCATCCAGCATCGCCCTGGTGTCCCCGTCCCCGGGGTCGCCCACGATGACGACCTCCTTGCCGCCGCCCATTGCCATGTCCAGGGCGGACATCAGCTGGGTGAATGCGGAGGGCATCCTGGCCACGTCTCCCGAGAGTCCTACCGACAGTTCGTGAGCCCTCTGGGCCAGCTCCGGGTCCCCCGTGAGGTGGGAGAGACGGAGCAGGTCCAGCATCGCCACGGAGTTGCCCGAGGGCATGGCGCCGTCGTAGGCCTCCTTCTGGCGCACGAGCAGGTCCTCGCCGTCATCTGGCGTGAGGAAGAAGCCTCCCTCCTCGGTGTCCCAGAAGTGCTCCATCATGATGCCGTTGAGGTCGATGGCGGCCTCCAGGTGGGATGGGTCGAAGGTCGCCTGGTAGAGCTCGATCAATCCCCAGATGGAGTAGGCGTGATCGTCGAGCTGGCCGGGGATGGCGGCCTCGCCGTCGCGGTACCGGTGGAGCAGGCGGCCGTTGCCGTCACGCATCTGCCTCAGGATGAAGTCCATCGCCGTCCGGGCGGCATCCACCAGGTCCGGTCTGTCGAGGGCGGTGCCCGCCTTCGCCAGGGCGGCGACCATGAAGCCGTTCCAGTCGGCCAGGGTCTTGTCGTCCAGGTGGGGGCGGACCCGCTTGGACCGGACCTCCAGCAACCGCTCCCGGATGTCCTCTAGCCGGGACGCCAGGTCCCCCTCGTCCATCTCGACGTGGGGCGCGATCTCGTCCAGGGGCATCACCAGGTGGAGGATGTTGGCGCCCGTCCGATGTCCAGAGGCCTCCTCCTTGAAGTTGCCCTCCTTGGTGGCGCCGTAGACGGTGGAGGCCAGCTGGGCGTCCTCGGGACCCAGCACCTCCTCCAGCTCATCGGTGGTCCAGACGTAGAACCTGCCCTCCTCGCCCTCGCTGTCCGCGTCCTCGGCGGAGTAGAAGGCGCCCTCGGGGGACGTCATGTCCCGGAGGACGTAGGTGGCGATCTCCTCGGCGGTCCGCCGGTAGGCCGCGTCGCCGGTGGCCTGGTAGGCCTCGGTGTACGCCAGGAGGAGTCCCGCCTGGTCGTAGAGCATCTTCTCGAAGTGGGGCAGCAGCCACTTGGCGTCGGTGGAGTAGCGGTGGAAGCCGAGGCCGACCTGGTCGTACACGCCGCCCCGTCGCATGGCCTCCAGGGTCCGCCTCACCATGAAGAGGGACCACTCGTCCGCCTCCCGCTTCCAGAACCGGAGGAGGAAGGTCAGCTGGTGGGGCGACGGGAACTTGGGGGCGCTGCCGAACCCTCCGTCGTCCTCGTCGAAGCGCTGGTTGAGCTGCAGGGCGGCGGTGTTGAGGAACCGGTCGTCCATGCCCTCACCTGCGGAGGTGCCGGCCTGCTCCTTGAGGGTGGCGGTGATCTCCGCGGCCGACTTGTAGACCTCCTCCCGGCGGTCCTTCCAGAGCTTGTCTATGGTGGGCACCAGCTCCGTCATGCCGGCCCTGCCGAAGCGGTTGTCCTTGGGGAAGTACGTGCCCGCGAAGAAGGGCCTCTTGTCGGGGGTCATGACTATGGTCAGCGGCCAGCCCCCAGCGCCAGTCATCATCTGGCAGACCGTCATGTAGACCGAGTCGATGTCGGGTCGCTCCTCCCGGTCCACCTTGATGCTCACGAAGGCCTCGTTCATCAGGTCGGCCACGCCCTGGTCCTCGAAGGATTCGTGGGCCATCACGTGGCACCAGTGGCATGTGGAGTAGCCGATGGAGAGGAAGATGGGCTTGTCCTCGCGACTGGCCTTCTCGAAGGCCTCCTCGCCCCAAGGGTACCAGTGGACCGGGTTTCCCGCATGCTGGAGCAGGTATGGGCTCTTCTCTCCACCAAGGTGGTTCGCACCGGAGGCCTGCTTCTTCGCCCGCTTGGCCATCTCGACACCTCCATCTCTACAGGGGACCCCGGTCCTTCTCGGGTTCCTGGGCGGGGTCGTAAGAGTTGTGATGGAGCACGGTGTCCAGGGGCCGGCGCTCCCGCCCTCCCGTCTCCCGCTTGGTCTGCCACTCGGCGAGCCTGGGTGAGAGCTCGGGGGCCAGCTTTCCGAAGACCACCAGGGCGATGGCCACGAACTCTGGGGGGATCCCCAACACCTCCTTGACGGCGTCGGGGTCGTAGCCGGCGATGGGATGGGCGATGAGGTCCAGCTCGGTGGCCCGGAGCATCAGGAAGCCGACGGCCATCCCGGTGTCGAAGAGGAAGTAGTCACGGTCCCCCTTGAGGGCGCAGTCGGCGTCCTTCTTGCTGAAGACCGCCGCGAGCAGCGGGGAGTCCAGGGCCCAGGAGTTGCCCCTGGACAGGGTCTCCTTGAGAGCAGCCAGCTGCTCCTCCTCGTACACGAACACGAAGCGCCATGACTGGTTGTTCATGCAGCTGGGTGCCAAGTGGGCGGCGCCCGCCAGGTCCTCGACCAGCTCCTTGGTCACCTCGAAGGCCTCGAGGGACCTGAGGGCCCTCCGCTTCTCCATCGCATCCTTAACGTCCATGAGGTCACACGTCCCGTTACCGAAGGTGCCCTAGGGGGTAATAACCCTTTCACGTGCCTCCGCACATGTGAGGGGCCAACGGGGATGCCTCGATGGTTAGGGCCCTCAACGGGGAGCGATATCGATTTGCGTGTACGGAAAAATAAAATCTGTCGCACATCGAACATTTTTCATAGTGATTTATTCGATGTGAGGAATAGGGAATAAGATAATTCTACCGAAGTATATAAATAGTAATTCGGTAATATTTGTTCTATGCGAAACGAGGGACTCCACGGGACACACCTGGAGATACTGAAGTTCGTCTACAAGTCGGAGAGGACCATCTCACAGATAGCCAAGCATATCAATAAATCCATGTCCTGGACCTCGGAATGTGTTGATCACCTGGTCTGGATGGACCTTCTCGAGAAGCGGAAGGAGGGTCTGGAGGTCTTCGTCGGACCGGCAAAGAATGAGCTGTCCCAGAGTCTGGCGATACTCATGTTCGAGGCTCCGATGATCGATCTATCGAAGGTTCTGGGTAAAGCGGGCCTGACGATCCTTCCCGTCCTCGCTGACCCGGGTATCACGGCGAACGAGATAACCCAACGGACGGGCCTGTCGATGCCCACGGTTAGGACCATTATCAGGAAGTGGCGTGGAATGGGGATCGTTGTACGGGAGAGGGGGACCAAGCTCTACACGATTCACCAGTCCCAGAAAGTGCTGAGGTCGTTCATATCCCGTTATTCACAGTGGTTCAACAGGCGCATGCTGGGCAACGTCCTGCCAGAGGCCCTCATCATATGGCAATGGAGGGACGAGTACCTCTTCTCCATCGAACACAGGATCGACCTCTCTGATTTCTTGAGCGCCGGTCCGACACGCCTGGAAGAGCTTGGATATGACATACTGCATCTCCGAGAGTACTATCTTCACCATCCCGAATACGATGAGGTCAGCCAGGAGGAGGCGCTCGTGCAGTCACTGATGACCGATCCGAACAACCCTCGGATGCTTCGATTCATCAAGGAGGGTATCGATGACCGGGGAGCGGACTCCCAGGCAATACTGGAGTTCGGTGAGAAGTACGGCCTTGGGACGGCGTTGTATAAGGTTGTGAGCGAACGTGATTGAATCGTTCAGATTCGGAAGGACGGAACTGTTCAAGGTGCTCGAGAATGTGTCCAATAGATTGGACATCGAGGTCGAGGCTTACCTGATAGGTGGGCTCTCGATGATGCACCATGGTTTGAAGGTGGTCACAAAGGACGTTGACATGGTCTTCATGGAGGATGCGGATGCACAAAGATTCGAGGCCGCGCTCGGTTCACAAGGGTTTCAAAGGGCTAGCGGACTTACCGAGGCCTACGAGGCCCTTGGGGTGACTACGGTCATGGAGAGGTCGGATGGGATGCGATTCGACATCTTCGTCGAGAGGGTGTGCAGAAAGCTCAAGCTGACCGAGAGCATGAGGCGTCGCTCAGAGGGGCTGGACCTGCAAGGCCGGCTCCGTCTCATGGCCACCGCCCCCGAGGATATATTCCTGTTCAAGAGCGTGACCGACAGAGAGGATGACCTGGCAGACATGGCCTTGCTAGCGGGCCTGGGCCTTGACTGGGGGTCGATGATGGATGAGCTTCGTCAGGATGTGGACAACCACAGGTACCTGCCCCACTTCGCTTCGAAGGTCGATGCTCTCCAGGAGGTCCATAGCATCGTTGTTCCGAACCGCCGTCAGCTGGATGAGGAGGTCGAGATCATCATGGGAATGAACATCCTAAGGGAGCTGTTGCGACAGGTTCCCTTCACACTTGCAGACGCCACTCGATGCTTGGGGGAGGGTGATGACTTCTCCAGATCGGTCCTGGACAGGATGATGGACCTGGGCATGATCCACGAGACCGAAGGCCTCTACAAGATGACCGGATCGTAGGGGGCTTTACTGGACCATATGGGGTGGGGGAAGATGGGTTCATCACTTGATGCGAGAGTCTCCTAAGAACGGATCCAATGATCCTCTGACAATCCTTATCCGCCGCCAACGGGCAATGGTTCAACCGGGTGCCCGCCCGGATACCCTCTTCAGGAGGACCTGACCTGTCCGATCATTCTAATTCTTTCAATGTTAACTGCTTTGTTCTAGGAAGTGGAGGTGGATAAAAAAGGCCAATAATTAGCCAAGAGGGGAATTGTGAATGAAGCCCCATAAAGAAATGTATATCACGATCGTTCATGAATGTATAGAACTTCTCGTACAATTTCAACCAGAGTTCTTCGGCATTCGGATAGGTTTTTCCCCAACTTCTGTATGATTCAAGAAGTTCCCAATCTTCACAATGTATCTCATGGTTTTTCCCTTCTGGGCATTCATTGCAAGTGAAACTGTACTTGAATTGGTGCGGAACTCTCGTAACAATTGGTACGCGTTGGCCATCTATGGTCATTTGATATTCATGATTTTTCCAAAGATTCGTAATGATGTCCTGAGTGCTGAAGAACCTAAGGATCTCCTTGGGTTTGATCAATCCAAGGGATGTCCTATCGGTCTTGTAGTGCTCATCTAGTTCATCGATTGAATTAGCGAGTAATGGATGGATCCATTCCCTTCGACCATCCCAATCTGCATGTTCAGCTAGACTGGTGTCAATAATCCTGATCGATTCAGTCCTCACTCGATAACTTTCTTTCCGACTCAACTTCTCTCCAGATGCTTTTTTACATTCACATTCAATAATACTGTACCTCTTCAGTTTTCCAAATCCACGAAACTTATCGAACTCAATAGGATACAATCGTATCCATTCACCATCGCTAGTAACACCAGCTGTGCAAGCTACATCCCCGTGGCTTTTACTACGCTCAGGATAAGCTTTGACAGCTAGCAGTACTCGTTTCGTCTCCCAACTCAAATATCTACAACCCCTATACCCCTGTCCCGAATCAAATCAGAGATTACCCCCCTATGACAATATCTGATGTCCGCCTCATAGCACATCAATGCAATCTTGTGTTCAGAACCCAGGTCAAGGATATTTTCTAATTCCGGGTTCTTGGATGCAAGTCGTTCCTTGTACTTGACAAACATCCTTTGATAATCATCAAGCGTGGCAAGTCCCTTTCTTTCATGTGAATCGATTCCAAGCTCTGGGATGTGTTCGTAATCGATACCGAATCGGCCAAGGTTCTCCCTCAGCCTGGTCTTGGAGAAGGAATACCGTCTGCTGATCGGATTCCTCCGAACATCCACCAACACTTCGATTTTATTTTTTATTAATGTATTGATGAATGAATCGATGGTCTGGCCTTCGTAACCAATGGTCACGATGCCGGTCTCATCTCGAACGTATGACTGCTTCTTCTCGATCTGACTAAATATCGTGAACTCTGGGTAGGCCCTATAAATCTCATGTACCAATCGTCTTTCATCCCAATGATTCATACGGTTCAGATGATGTCGTATCAATTCCGTTGCCATATAATCCAACGGTTCTTCTGGACCATCGATGTATTGGATGGTCTCTTCATTTTCCCTCACGTATTCCTTGCCTTTGAATTTGGCAAGATCATGATACATCTCGAAGGAGAATGGTCCGAACTTGTATGGAACGAAGTCATAGACAGGGATGCGCTTGTTCAACTCTGGATCATTAGAGAGGATGAACATCAACTTCACCAGGCGCATTCGCGAAATACTCTCACTCATCTTGATTACGAGTATCAGAAGTCTTTGCTTCTTTTTCATGGTCGAATTATTACAGGTCTTCGTGGGTATTTAAAAGAAAGGTAGGGGGGTGAATGAAGGTACCCACCTTTTGATTTCAATATAACATATGATGGGCAATGTAATTCACAAACAAATGAAACTTCCGACGGTCCTTATAGTCCGCAACAAGTGGCATTGTCACGTACGCCACAACACAGATTCCGGGGAACGTACTGTTCCAATGCTGATTTAGCGGTCACCGTCACTCGGCCCTGGTCCTCTGCCGCATAAGCAGCAGAGCCACCAGCAGCGCCGCCACGATGGCGGCGACGATGGCTCCCACGACCGCTAGGGAGAGGCCCCCGTCGTCGTCATCAGGCGGCGGGTCGCCGTGCATCCGCTCGACCTTCACCGTTATCGTGTCTGTGTCCGAGTTTCCCCGGGCGTCCTCGACGGTGAGCGTCACCTCGTACTCGCCCATTTCGTTGAACACGTGGGATACCATCTCCCCCTTCAGCGTCCTGTCACCCCGTCCATCGTTGAAGGTCCAGGTCCACGAAACGATACCCACGTTGTCCGTGGAACGGGATGCGTTGAGGAAGCCGGGATCATCTTCCCAGAACGGGGTGCGACCCTCAGCGACGGCCACGGGTGACTCGGTATCCAGCACCGTCACCGTCATGGTGTCCTCCGCCTGGTTGCCAGCATCGTCCTCCACGGTGAAAGTGACGACGTACTCACCGACGATGTCGAAGATGAAATCAGGGGCAAGACCCAACAGTTCCTGTCCTTCCCCGTCGTACTCGAAGGTCCACAGAGGTAGTTTCATCTCGACGTTATCGTAGCTGGCCCAGCCATCGAAGGTGACGGTAGTGTGCTGGTCCACCGTGACGTCCTCGCCCGCGTCGGCGATGGGAGGGGTGATGTCCCGGACGGTGACGAGGACCGTGTCGGTGCCCACATTACCTTGCAGGTCCGAGACGGAAAGGGTGACGATGAAGTCGCCGGGTCCTTCGAAGTTGAAGGTGACGAAGGGGCCAGTCCTCTCTGTTACCAGGTCATTGTACGTGACGGTCCAAAGATAAAGGGTGATGCCCACATTGTCGGAGCTCCCCGAGCCGTCCAGTTCAACATTCTTCCCTTGATCGGTCACGATGTCGTCTCCGGCGACGGCAACGGGTGGCTCGGTGTCAACAACGGTAACGACGAAGGAGGCCGACGCGTTGTTGCCTCGATCATCGAACACAGTGAGGAGAACGGTGAAATTACCCGCATCGGTGAAGGATATCTCGTGAGTGGGTCCATATAGGACCTTGTCATCGCCTGGGCCAGAGATGGTCCAGGTCCAGTTTACCACGGCCACATTGTCCGTCGAGCCTAAGCCGTTGATGGTGAATAGCGAATGTTGTACCACCTGTATATCCTCGCCCGGTTGGGCTATCGGCGGCTCCGTGTCCCTGACGGTGACGGTAAGCGTGTCCGTTGCGTGATTGCCTGCACCGTCGGTCACGTTGAGGGTCGCCTCGTATACACCCGGGACCTCCAGGTTGACCAGGACCGCCCTCGTGGTGTACGTCCACTCGTCCCCCTCGCCAACCAGGGTCCAGAGGTAGTCGATCACCCCCACGTTGTCGTGGCAGGTCGTCGGGCTGAGGGCGAAGTTCACGCCCATGTCGACCACCACGTCCTCGCCCGCGTCCAGGACCGGGACCTGGGTGTCGAGGACGGTCACGTTCAACACCCGATGGTCGTGGTTGCCCCAGCGGTCCTCGACCGTCAGCGTGACCACGTAGGTCCCCGGGAGGTCGAAGGTGAAGGACGCGGTCGCACCCGTCAGGTTGAACTCCTCCCCGTCGTACTCGAAGGTCCAGTAGTGCTCCGTCACGCCCCGGTCGTCGGTGGAGGCGGAGCCGTCCAGCTGGATGGTGGTGTTCTGGGGGACCGTCTGGTCCTCCCCCGGCACGGCCGTGGGGGGCAGCCAGTCCGCGGGCATGGCCAGTGGGTTGTAGTCGTAGGCCACCTGCAGCCCGTCCATCTTGTAGGGCGTGTCCCAGACCCTTCGGTTCTTGAGCGTTGCGTTGGGGTACCACTGCGTGTAGTCGCTGTAGTAGTTGCCGTAGCCGTTGATGTCGAACCTGTTGCCGGGGAAGCCCAGGACCTGGGGGTACCTGTAGGTCCCGGTGCCCTCGTCGTAGAAGTTGCCGTACAGGTTGTTCATGTGGATCCAGTTAGCACCGGCGACGGTCACCTCTATTCCGTGCGCACTGCATTCGGATATCTCATTGTAGTAGATGTCACTGCCACTACCCCTCCAGATGGCTATCCCTTTGACACAGGAGGTGATGTTCGAGAAGGTGAGGTTCAGGTAGCTATCTTCTATCCGGACGCCGATGCCGCAGTTCGTGATGTGGGACCTCGTCAGGATCTGGCTCTCACCCTCGACGGCGTAGCCAACGTAGGAGCAGTTGGATATCACCACCGCCGAGGTGTAACTCCGGTCGGCCTGCATGTAGATGCCGTACCCGCAACCTTCGATGCTCACGTTCTCCACCCGGGGTGACGTGCCCCCGAGTTCGATGCCGAACCATCCGCCCTGGATCGTGCAGTTGGTTATACGCGTCCTCCCGTCGGTGGGACCGATGGTCATCCCGTAGTCCGTCGAGCCGGTGACGGTGACCTCGGACACAGTGACCTTCTCAGGACTCCTGAGCTCGATCCCCTTGGTGGAGTTGACCACGGTGCAGTTGCGGACCGTCACCTCGTCGACATCGGCCTTGATGCCCGAGTAGGCATTCTCTATCATCCGACAGTCGAGGACGCTCAACCTCTGGGCCATCGGGACCTCGACACCCCTGTGCGCGTTCTCGATGGTGACATTGGACAAGCCGATGACAGCATTGCTGTAACCATCGAAGTACACGCCCCACCCACCGTCGGAGAGGTTGCAGTCCTGGATGTAGGCGGTCCTGGCCTGGTACATCGATACCAGGTGAAGGTCGCTGCCCGAGAATGTGCAACGGGTGATCTCCACGTTGTCAACATTTCCTGTGTTGAGGACACGGTACGAGTGCTGGCTGGTGGTGTTCAACTGGATGATGACATCCGACAAGGTCAGATCGGTGGCCTCTCGGATGACGATCCCTCCGGTGCCATTCACGGCGGTCAGGTTCTCGATGGTCACCTCTTGAGCTCCCATCACACCGATGGGCAGGGCCACACCATGGAAGGTGAGGTTGCGGAGTTGGATGTCGTTGACGTTGAAGGCCAGGAGCTGACCTATCTCCGCATCGTCATCGATCTCGAGACTGCTGATGTTCGTCACGTACCTGACGGGTCTGCCCGATACGGTGTTGGACTGGTCGATGGAGTAATAATGGGACCAGTCCAGGAGAAGGCCCCTCGGTCCCATCGTGTTGTTGCTCAGGACCGCGTTCGGGATGTTCACCGCCAGGTCCACCTCGGTGTTGTTCGTGAGAACGCAGTCAGTGACAACGGCTCCCTCAAAGCTGCTTGCGAAGACGCCTATCCCATGATGGGTGACCACGCACCTTTCTGCAGTGACTTTGTAGCTGTTCTGGAACCAGATCCCGTACGTGTCCGTGTCCGCCCCCGTCGCCGTGCAATCTGTTACCCTCACATCCTGGCACGTATAGATCTCGAATACGCCCCCCTCGCCCTGCAGGACGACCCGGGATATGTTCACGTACCGGCCATCGATGATCTCCAGGGCCCCTTTCATCGTGACGTTGGTCACGTCGATGTCGACGGTCTCCCGTACGTAGATCCCTTTGGTCCCGCCGGTCGTCGTGATGTTCTCTATCCTGACGCCAGTGACCTGTTGGAGGGCTATGGCCACCATGTAGGGGTGTGACCCTCCGTTGAACCGACAGTCCCGGATGACAAAGTGCTTGGTGGTCTGTCTGATGATCATCCCGGGTAGTATCGAGGTGGAGATGTCCCACCCCTCGATCATGTATGGGTCGTCCTGCGCACCGGTCCCGGATACCACGCCGTTGGCGGAGGTGAAGTTGGCGTCCCCCTCGATCACGATGGGTTCGTGGGTCGTCAAGTCCCCCTCTACCGCCTCGGACGAGAGGATGAGCGTAAGGACGATGGCTAGCATGGCCATCAGGAGCGCCATCTTCAGCGGCCTAATCAGTCTGGACAGGGCTATGATGTGGGATATCGTGCTCGATTCACCAGTCGCAACGACCATAGGAAGGAACCCCTCAGTTCACCCTTGGATAATAAACCGTGATCAGTGTGTTAAAGCTTGTGGAATGTGACAATGGCCAGAGACCAATTCAGTACGCCACAATTGTCATTGTCGAGTACTACTCTACGTCCAACAATCCTTATCGTAGGATTCAATCTCGGTGAATGATATTGATACTATACACATATTATATTTTCATAATAGTAATACTTATGATTAATCCCGATATAGTAATAGTAAGGTATATATAAAAGATTTAACAATAGTGTAACGATGTATGTCAACCGTCGTATCGTTAAGGGTTTTCATAAATTGGAGGATCTGTACGGGTTGATAGCTCTTGCTGGTCCAAGACAGGTTGGCAAGACGACATTCCTCCAACATGAGATGCAGAACCAGGAGCATTCCTATGTGCTTCTCGATGACCCCTTGGCACGGAGCTTGTTCGAGAAGGACCCCAAGGGGTTCGAGAGGCAGTTCGTTGAGGGACGCCAGCTCACGGTTCTCGACGAGGTCCAATATTCCATGGAGACCGGCCAGTTCCTCAAGTACCTGGTCGATACCGGTAACCGTTTGTGGATATCGTCCTCTTCCGCCATCCTCCTTCGGGCGGAGGTCCTGTCGTTCCTGGTCGGAAGGGTGGGGCTGGTCCGTCTGCTTCCCTTCAACATCGAGGAGTTCCTGGAAGCCAAGGGGCTCAAGACCTGGACACCGGAGATCCTGCGGTCCAACGTAACCGAGCACATGGTGTATGGGGGTTTTCCCTCAGCAGTACTGAACGAAGACCCTATGCTCAAGCAGAGACTCCTTATTGACATCCTGGAGTCCATCATTCTCAGGGACGCGGTCAGAGCCTTCGGCCTGAACAACGTAAAGGGTGTCGGGGACCTGAGCCTGTACCTGTCCCAAACGATCGGCAGCCCGATGAACCTGAGTGCTGTCTCCAACTCCCTGGGGATCAACCAGATCACTCTCAATGGGTACTTGGACGCGTTGGAGATGAGCTATGTGATCGCACGTGTCCGTCCCTTCTTCACGAACAAGGTCAAGGAGATCGTCAGGCAACCGAAGGTCTATTTCGTTGACACTGGTATCAGGAACGCGGCATCGGGAAGGTTTCCGCCGATCCCTGAGGGACCATTATTCGAGAACTACGTGTTCGCAGAACTAATGAAGATGGGTCACTCACCGAAATACTGGAGAACCAAGGTGGGGGCCGAGGTGGACTTCGTCCTTGACGAACCGGAGGCCCCCATTCCTGTCGAGGTCAAGCTGCGGCCGAGGACCGGGCGGATCTCGCGAAGCCTTAGGTCATTCATCAGGACATATGAACCCGAGGAAGCCTACATTGTCGGTCACGAGGTAGAGACCGGTAAAAAAATCCTCGAAGGGTGTAAGGTCACTTATTGCGACATCACAGGCCTTTGGGATTCTCTGGCAAGGGAGGAACTTCCGCTGGTACGGCACCCGCTCATCTAGGGACCCGCCGTTTGTGCACCTTGTAGGGAGTACCCTCCAGAGATTAATACCTTCGAACCACGGAGCGGGAACCCTTACGAAATGACCACGCATATGACATATATGAAGGCCTCTCCAAGGCCTTTGAGGATGGCCTTGATAAGGCGGCTAGAAGGGTCCCGTCAATCCTTACTGTCGGATCTCAGCCCTGGAGCTCGGCCAGCCTCTCCTTGACCTCGGCCGCGTGGCCCTTGGCCTTCACCTTGGGCCAGTGGTTGGCCACCTTGCCGTCGGGGTCGATGAGCACGGTGCTCCTGTGGATGCCCAGGAAGGTCTTGCCGTACATCCTCTTGTCCTTCCAGGCGCCGTAGGGTTCCATGATCTCGTGCTCGGGGTCCGACAGCAGCGTGATCGTCAGGTCGTGCTTGTCCGTGAATTTCTGGTGGCTCTTCTCCGAGTCTCCGGAGACGCCGATGACCTCGGCGCCCATGTCGGCGAACTCCGCCTTCATCGCCGTGAAGTCGACCGCCTCGACGGTGCATCCAGGGGTGTTGTCCTTGGGGTAGAAGTACAGCACCACCCACTTGTCCCTGTAGTCGGCCAGGCAGTACTCCTTCCCGTAAGTGTCCACCGCGCAGAAGTCGGGCGCGTCCATCCCTATCTCTATCGTCATGTTTCCCACATCCTCGATCGTTAATGTTCTCCATTCATCCCATGGAACGGAGGAGGTCGTCCAGGCGCTGGCGCCTGTCCAGGGGCCGCAGGTGAACGGGAGTGTCGTCGGTGGCGTAGACGCCCAGGTTCTCCCCGAAGGTCCGCTTGCCCTCGTTCACGTAGAACACACCCATGGGCAACCGGTCCCTCTCGGTGGCGCGCCTGAAGGCCTCCACCCGGTCCGAGGGGTCATGAGAGGCCTCAAGGTAATATGAGTTATCCCGGAACCATCTGTGGGTGTTGATCCTGTTGAAGGTGACGCAGGGCTGCAGGACGTCCACCAGGGCGTAGCCGTGGTGCATGATGGCCTGCTTCAGGACCTCCACCGTGCGGTCGATGTCCATGGCGTACACCCGGGCGACGAAGGAGGCGTCCAGGGATATGGCCACCGCCAGCGGGTTGAAGGGCTCCAGGATGGCACCGTCCACCTGGACCGGGGTGCGGAAGCCCATCATGCTGGTGGGGGAGGCCTGGCCCTTGGTCAGGCCGTACACCATGTTGTCATGGACGATGTTGGTGATGTCCACGTTCCTCCTGATGGTGTGGATGAAGTGGTTGCCGCCCTCGCCGTACATGTCGCCGTCGCCCGATTCGGCCACCACCGTCATGCGGGGGTTGACGGACTTGATGAGGGTGGCGGGGGGCAACGCGCGGCCGTGGAGGCCGTTGAAGAAGTTGGCCTTGATGTACTGGGGGGTCTTGGCCGCCTGTCCGATGCCGGAGACCATCACCACGTCCGTGGGCTCCAGGTCCAGCTCGGCCAGGGCACGCTTGAGGGCCTTGAGGATGGGGAAGTTGCCGCACCCAGGGCACCAGGCGATGTCGACGTCGCCCATGTCGTACACCTCGGGTCCCACCATCTCAGCTCACCTCCTTCATGACGTCACGGAGGTAGGCCTCGATCTCCTCCACGGAGAACTGCATGCCGCTGTACTTGAGGCAACGGTCGGGAACGTCGATGCCCGTCTCGGCCCGGATGAGCCGGCCGAGCTGGGACCCGGGGTTGCCCTCGATGATGACGGTCCTCGGGGCCTCTCTTATACGCCGCTCCACCTCGGGGTGGAGGGGGTAGACCTGCTGCAGGTGCATGAAGGCCACGTCGTCGCGGCCCAGGTCCACCAGGGCCTCCTTGATGGGATGATAGGTCGAGCCCCATCCCACCACGAGGAGGGCAGCGTCGTCGGGTCCGATGACCTCGGGGGGCAGGGCGGCCTTCGCGACGGTCTCTGCCTTGCGGAGGCGCTTTCGGACCATGGCGCATCGGACGGACTCCTCCTCGGTGATGGTGCCGTCCTCGTAGTGCTCGTCGGAGTCCACCTTGACCAGGCCATCGCCCTGGCCGGGGATGCCCCGGGGCGAGATGCCGTCGTCGGTGAGGGCGTAGCGGAGGTAGTCCGCGTCCGTGGGCACGACGTGGTTCACCACCTGGGGGAAGTCCATGTCCATGGGTGGCGTGTTGTAGTACGAATCGATGGTGTACTGGTCGGTGAGCAGGAAGACGGGTATCTGATATCTGTCGGCGATGTCGAAGGCCTGCCGGGTCAGGTGGAATGCCTGGTGGATGTCGCCGGGTGCCAGGATGACCCTGGGGAACTCGCCGTGCCCCGCGTACAGCACCAGGTTGAGGTCCCCCTGCTCGGTGCGGGTGGGAAGGCCGGTGGCGGGTCCGGGTCGCTGTGCCAGGTGGACCACCACGGGGGTCTCGATCATGCCCGCCAGGCTGATGCCCTCCACCATCAGGGCGAAGCCGCCGCCCGAGGTGGTGACCAGGGCGCGTCCGCCAGCGTACCATGCTCCCAGGGCCATGTTGATGGCGGCGATCTCGTCCTCGGCCTGCTCGGCCAGGATGTCGAACTCCTTGGCGTGCTGGGCCAGGAAGACCAGGACCCCCGTCGAGGGGGACATCGGGTAGGAGGTGATGACGTTGCAGCCCCCTGCGATGGCGCCGGTGCCCACGGCCTCGGCCCCGTTGAGGAGGATCTCCTCGCGGATGGAGGGGTCCTTGGGGATGTCCGCCACCAGGAGGCCCTCCTCCTTGTACTGCCTGCCCAGGGCCATGCCCTTGCCGCAAGCCTCGATGTTCTGGGCCACCACCTCCTCGCCCTTGCGGGAGAAGGTCTCGCGGAGGAAGTCGGCGATGACCGCCTCGTCGGCGTCCAGCAGGCCGCCCACCACGCCCACGCCGATGACGTTGGCGTACATCTTCGAACCCAGCTCCTCCGCCATGGCGGTGAAGGGCACGTCGTGGATGACGTGGTCGGTCCCCAAGTGGCTGCACTCGCCGAGCACGGCGCAGTCGCCCAGGACCAGGGTGTCCTTGGTCACCCGATCGCCCAGGTGCTCGATGGCCCCCGGTCCAAGGGGGATGAGCAGGTCGATGCGGTCCACGTGGGCCGCCACGCGCTCGGTGGACACGCGGATCTCCGTGGAGTTGAGGCCACCCCGCACGCGGGACATGTACTCCTTGGTCGCGAACACGTGATACCCCGAGCGCTTCAGCACCCGGGTCAGCACGTGCTCCACCGTCTGGATGCCTTGTCCCGCCTCGCCACAGAGGACGATCGAGAGGTCGTGGATGTGTTTGGTTCCCATTATCCCACCTCGGCTCCTTCGGAACCGTCGGTTATGGTTGATTTAGTTTTCTGATGGATCGCTGGTGAGCCTGATTTCCACTTGGGTTCCCGGTCCGATCCCGTACCGCTGGCTCAGCCCCTTGTTCATCTCGACCACCCATTTCACATCGCCGTCGCTACGGTACCGGACGAGGTCGGCCCTGGGTGTGCCTGGCTCCTCCAACTCCGCCTCCTCCACGTTCACGACGGTCCCGTTCTCCGCGATGAAGATGATGTCCAAGGGAAAGTTCATGTTGAGCATTATGAAGGAGGCCTCCCTGGGCTCGCCGTAGATGAAGAGCATCCCGGAATCTGTGGCCAGCGCCTCGCGATGCTGAAGTCCGTCCGCCCTCTCGAAGGTGTCGTCGGCCACCTCGCAGGTTATGTCGAGTCGACCTCCGTCGGCCAGCTGGAAGCTGACGGTCGCCTCATCGATATCTGTCCCGTCCTCCGCGATCAGGAGATAGGCTACGGCAACGGCCAGCAGAACGACCAGGACCAGTAGCATGATGGGGAGGGGTCTCAGCCTATCACCAACTCCTTCGACCCAGGGGCCGACGAGGTCCTCCTCGGCGACGCTCGGGTCTGTGCCCATCACGTATTCCAGGCATTTATCTGGTATGGTCCCCCGTCGGGCGTCCGTGTGTCGGTCGGGACGTCAGTCCGAGGGTTCCCAGTAGCAGTTCTTGGGAGAGGCGATGGCGCCGGTGGTCTTCAGGCCCTTCATGGCCTTGTCCACCTCCTTCTTCTCCACGCCCATGAGGTCGGCGATCTCCTTCGCCTTCAGCGGCTTGCCCTGGTCCTTCATGGTCGAGAGCACCTGTTCTTGCATGTCCGTCATATCGTTACCTCCCTGTGTTCACGGTCCTGCGTGCATCAGCGGCCACACCGAGTCGAAATCCTCGAAGTCCGCGGCCGCGTCCCTCTCGGTCTCCAGCAGCCTGTAGTGGCCCATCTCCATCTTGGAGAAGTACAACAGCATGTCGTGGGCCTCGGAGCCCTTGCTCCACCTCTCGGCCATGGAGGCGTAGAACTCAGACGCCGCCTTCTCGGCCACCATGCCCTGGGCGAAGATGCTGCTGATGGGCACCTGCTCGGTAGGGATGGTGATGTCGGGAAGCGGCACGGGCGAGGTCCCGGGGACCACGGGCTCCTTGCCAGGGAACTCCTCGCGGTAGAGCCCGTCGAGGAAGGCCCGGTGCTTCTCCTCCTCTTCGGCGAGGAACTGGAGACGGCCCTTCAGGTAGGCGTTCTTGACGCCGCCGGCCAGGGTGCTGTAGACCTCCTTCGCTCCCGTCTCGGCCTTGAGGGCCGTGAGGATCAGGTCCTCGGTGGAGTACTGTTCCAGGTCCATCGGAGCACCCCTATATCTTGCCGACCAGGTCGGGACCGGGCTTGAGGGTGTCCGCGCCGGGCTCCCAGCTGGCGGGGCACACCAGGCCGGGGTTCTCGCGCACGAACTTGGCGGCGACCATGCGCCTGTACAGCTCCTTGGCGGACCGGCCGATGCTGTTGTCGTGGATCTCCATGTGCTTGACCACGCCGTCGGGGTCTATGATGAAGGTGGCCCTCCACGAGAGGCCGTTGGCCTCGTTGTAGGTCCCGAAGGCGCGGCACAGCCTCCCCGTGGGGTCGGCCAGCATCGGGTACTCCACGGTGCCGATGGCGTCGGACTCGTCGTGCCAGGCCTTGTGCACGAAGTGGGTGTCGGTGGACACGCTCATCACCTCGGCGCCGGCCTCCTTGAACCTGCCGTACCATTCCTGGGCCTCCTTGAGCTCCGTGGGGCACACGAAGGTGAAGTCGGCGGGGTAGAACAGCAGCACGAGCCACTTGCCCTTTTGGTCGCCCAGCTTGAACTTCTTGAAGTCGTCCTCGTAGTAGCCTTCCACATCCAAGGACGCGATCTCTTCCGGTAACTCTTCGCCCACTGCGATCATATCGTTTCCTCCCTTTTTCGTTGGATAGTCCAGTAATGGTCTAGGCGCCCTCCGCCGGGGGCGTGAAGGTCCGGGTCGCCAGCTCCTTGTCGAGCATGAAAAGGCCGCCTGGCATCTCCCGGACCATCTTGATCTTGTCGCGGATGGTGGAGGTGTTGTCCTCCTCCTCCACCTGCTCCCCCACGTACCACTGCAGGAACTGCTGGGACGCGAAGTCGTCCTCCTCCACGGCGATCCTCATCAGGTTGTTGATCAGGCCGGTCACGAGGAGCTCGTGCTTGTAGGCGGCGTCCCACATCGCGAGGGGGCCGTCCCACTCGGTCTCGGGGGCCGCGATCTCCTTCAGGACCACCCGCTCGCCCCTCTCCACCATGTGATCGAGGAACTTCATCGCGTGGAAGACCTCCTCCTCGTACTGCACCCGCATCCACTTGGCGAAACCGGAGAACGTCAGGTCCTCCAGCTTGGTGGCCATGGAGAGGTACAGGAACGCGGAATAGAACTCGGCATTTATCTGCTCGTTGATGGCTTCCGCCATCTTCTTCGACATCATGTCATTACCTCCAGAGCGTCAGGGAACGAAAGGTCAGGGGGTCGTAGTGTCCCCGTAGCCTCCACCCTTCCTTCCTATCCCCCCGATAGGGAGCCGCTATATGAAACTAGCTCCTTATATATTCGTGATGGGGGGTCTGGCCCCCGATGGCTCCCCGGACCGCCCCCGGGCGGTATCCCGAGAGGTCTCAGCCGTCCTCGGCGGCGGTCTCGCCGTCGGTCACTTCCTTGTTGCCCTTGAGCTTGTCGTAGACCTCGTCTCCGAGGCACTCTCGGGCGTACTTGCACCAGTCGATGCATGACTGCTGCTCGTTGAACACGGTGAAGCCGCACTTCTCGCAGTCCACCGAGAAATCGGTGGAGAAGACCTCCACCTCCTCGCCGCACTCTGGACACAACTTGATCGTCAGCGTCGGGGTGCGGATGAAGGCTGAACCGGGACAGAAGGCCTGCTCCATTGGGTCGTCTCCGAGGGGTCATCAAGGTTACTGTTCATATGTATTTTTTCCCTTGGTGGGCAAGGTACTGGAGGGGAATGAAAAAGAAAAGAGAGCACCCTGGCCATGGCCAGGGCGCTGGTCCGCCCACGCATTCGGGCCTTTGTGACCCTCAGTACGGGACCATGTACTCCTCGAAGTAGGCCTTGGGGTGCAGGCAGGCTGGGCACATCTGGGGGGGCTCGGTCCCCTCGTGGACGTAGCCGCACTTGCGGCACTTCCACCGGGTCGGTTCCTCCCTCTTGTGGAAGGTGCCATCCTCGACCTGCTTCATGTAGTGGAGGTACCGTGCCTCGTGACGCTCCTCCACCTTGGCGATCATGCGGTAGGCCGCCGCCACCTTGGGGAAGCCCTCCTCCGCGGCCACGTCGGCGAAGCCGGGATAAAGTTCGGTCCACTCCTCGTTCTCTCCCGCGGCGGCCGCCTTGAGGTTCTCGGCGGTGGTGCCGATGACCCCGGCAGGGTAGGCCGCGACGATCTCCACCATTCCTCCCTCGAGGAACTTGAAGAAGGTCTTGGCGTGCTGCCCCTCGTTGTCCGCGGTCTCGAGGAAGAGCTCCTCGAGCTGGTTGTACCCCTCCTTCTTCGCCACCTTGGCGTAGTAGGTGTACCTGTTCCTTGCCTGTGACTCGCCTGCGAAGGTGGCGAGCAGGTTCTTCTCCGTCTGGGTTCCTTTCAGACTCTCCATTTACTCCACTCTCCTTTGATCGTTACATTGCGGTCGCTACGGCCATGTCGTCCTCATCCCCCCGGGGGCGAGGAACGGTTCACAGCCGCTGGTCCGTGCCTTCCGGAGCACACTCCGGTATATAACAGGTGATGTTGAGCCACGAGCACTTCTCGTTGCACGACGGGCAGACGTCCCCCGGGGGGGCCTCCGAGCTCGTCAAGTAGCCACAGTTGTCACACTTCCATTCCGTCATCCTTGTTCACCTCTCTCGGGAATATTGTTAATCCGTAATATATGCAATGATTGTCACTTGACCCTCTGCATCGGCTCGCCACAGCAGTAGGGCACCGCGCTGGGCACCTCGTCGAACTCGATTATCTGGCAGCTGCAGTCATCACCGCAGTCGCACTTGTACTGGACCGGCTTGTCCGCCGTTCCACATCCACAGGTCTCGCACATGCTCATCATTGCTCCCCTGATGTATCATCCCAGGATATGCTTCGCCAGTTGCCTGCCCTTCTCCCGGACGGCCTCCAGCTCCTCGGGGTCGGGTACGTAGTTGAGGTTGACGCTCTCCACGGGCCGGTCCCAACCGAGGTCGTCCATGGTGGAATCCATTTCCTTGGTCACCTTGGGGGCCCACCCGTACGAGCCGAAGGCGAAACCGACACGGTTCCTCGGCTTGAGGCCCTTGATGTAGGTCAGGAACTTGCCCATGGTGGGCAGGTACTGGTTGTTGAGGGTGGCCGAGCCGATGCAGACCAGCCTGCTCCGGTGCAGGTCGGTCATGATGTCGGAGACGTCGTTGGTCTTGAGGTTCCGCATCACCACGGGCACGCCGCCGTCCAGCAGGCCCTCGTAGAGGGCGTAGGCCATGCTCTCGGTGGAGCCCCACATGGTGTCGTAGACTATCACCGCCCGGGGCTCGGTCTCGTGGTTGGCCCACTTGACGTACTCGGCCACCATCTTGGGGATGTAGCTCCTGAGGATGAGGCCGTGGGACGGCGCGATCATGTCGATGTCCAGTCCTCCCACCGTCTCCAGGGCCTTCTTGACCTGTTCCCCGTAGGGCATGACGATGTTCGCGTAGTACTTGGAGGCCTCCTCCTTCATTATGGACCAGCCGACCTCGTCGTCGAACCGCTCGTGGGTCGCGATGTGCTGGCCGAAGGCATCGTTGGACAGCAGCAGCTTCTCCTCCGGGATGTACGTGACCATGGAGTCGGGCCAGTGGACCATGGGGATGTTGACGAAGGCAAGGGTCCGCTTCCCGATGCTCAGGGTGTCCCCCGTCTTCACCACCTGGTAGTCCATGTCCATCTTGAAGTGGCGCCTCAGGCCCTTCTCGCCCTGGACCGAGGTGATCACCTTGGCCTTGGGTGCCAGCTCCTTGAGCCTCGGCAGGCTGCCAGTGTGGTCCATCTCCACGTGGTTGGAGACGATGTAGTCGATGTCAGCGGGGTCGACCAGCTCCTTGATCCGGGCCAGCATCTCGTCGTACTTGTAGTGCTTGACGGTGTCGACCAGGGTCACCTTCTCGTCCAGGATCAGGTAGGAGTTGTAGGTCGCGCCCCTCTGGGTCAGGTACCCATGGAAGTTGCGCAGGTCCCAGTCGATGACCCCGACCCAGTGGATGCCGGGTTTGATCTCGACGGTGTTCAAATGGTCCACGACCTGCGGGCTCACACCTTCTCGAAGTCGGTCTTGCCGGCGCCGCAGACCGGGCACACCCAGTCGTCGGGCAGGTCCGCGAAGGGGGTGCCGGGGTCGATATCGCTGTCGGGGTCGCCCTCCTCGGGGTCGTAGACGTAGCCGCAGACCATACACTCGTACTTGTCCATCACGATTCCTCCATTCTCTCCTCACCGGACACCGCCGCTAGGCAGTGCTTCCGTGCCCCTGCAATACCCGTATCCCTCTTGTATTTTGTGCTTGCTGGGGAAGGGCCCGTCCATGTAGGGGCAGGTGTTGTCGGTGTTGTCGGTGTCGACTGGAGTCGACAGTGTACCTGCCGTGGTCCGGGCGATGGGCAGCTGATGGCGGGAGCCGGGACGGTCCCGGCCTCCCGGCCTCGGGCCTGGCGATCACTCGCCCATCATGGCCTTGATGTCCTCGTCGACATCTCCGATGAGGTGGATGTCGTACCTCTCCACCATGATGTTGAGGATCTCGTCGTTCAACCACGCGGGGGCGATGGGTCCCAGGTAGACGCCCTTTATCCCGAGGGCGAGGAGGGTCCACAGGATGATGACGGCCTTCTGCTCCATCCAGCTGACGACCAGGGTGAGGGGCAGGTCGTTGATGCCCACGCCGAACAGCTCCGCGAGGGCCACGGCCACGTCGATGGCGTCGATGGCGTCGTTGCACTGGCCCAGGTCGAGGAGGCGCGGGATGCCCTCGATGTCGCCCAGGTCCAGGTCGTTGATGCGGTACTTGCCGCACGCCAGGGTGAGCACCACGGTGTCCTCGGGCAGGGCCTGCACGAACTCGCGGTAGTACTTGGCGGTCATGAACGGCGCGTCGCAGCCGCCCACGAGGAAGAAGTGACGGATCTTCCCTGCCTCGACCAGCTCCTTTATCTTGGGAGCGAGGGAGAGGATGACGGGGGCGGAGAAGCCGGTGGTGAGGGTAACGTCGCCCTGGCGCTCCTCCAGCTCGGGCAGGCGCTTGGCCGCCTCGATCACCTCGGTGAAGTCGAAGCCGTCCAGGTGCTTCACGCCGGGGTACTCCACGGGGCCCGCGGTGTACAGCCTGTCCATGTACGATTCTCTCGGGGGAACGATGCAGTTGGAGTTGACCACGATGGGGCCATCGAAGTCGGCGAAGAGCTTCTTCTGGTCGAACCAGGCCTTCCCCAGGTTGCCGGCCAGGTGCTTGTGCTTCTTGAGACCGGGATAACCGTGGGCGGGCAGCATCTCCGAGTGGGTGTACACGTTGATGCCCGTACCCTCGGTCTGCTCCAGGAGCTTGCCAAGGCCGAACAGGTCATGGCCCGTCACCAGGATGCCGGGGCCCTTCCGGGTCCCGGTCTGCACCGGGGTCGGTTCGGGCGCTCCGAAGTTGTCCACGTGGGCCTGCTTGAGAAGGCGCATGGCCTTCACGTTCATCATTCCCGCCTCCTCGGCCAGCTCCACGAAGGACATCGGGTCGAAGTTGACGTTGGTCAACGTGGAGAAGTAGGCCTTCTCGAGGAAGCCATCCACCTCGTCGTCGGTATAGCCCATCTCGCGGGCATGGTACAGGTACGCCGATATGCCCTTGATGGCAAACAGCAGGTTGTCCTGCAACCTCGCAACGGTCGGGGACTTGCCGCAAACGCCCTTGACGGTGCAGCCGGACCCGCGAGCGGTCTGGGAGCACTGGTAGCAGAACATGTCCATCGCTTCATCACCGGTCATGGTATCACCTTTCGTGGTCTTGTCTCACAATAACGAATGAAGGGCCCTCGCCAGGAGGTGTGCAGAAGCGGCAACTTCCAGGCGAGGCGGTCGTTCCATTCGCGCGTTGCATCGTACATGCGTATTTATAACTTCCGTCGCAAGCGCTCGGGGTGGTTCCGGATGTCGTTCGGTCCACCGTCCAGGCCCTCTCAGGCCGTCTGCTTGGACGGGAGAATGAGGAGAATATCATTATAAGCGGTGAGGGCTTTGGGAGGCCGAGGCCAGGTGGAGCAACTTGCGTATCGCGCACATCACCTCCCAGTTCCCGCCCCTGTGGGGCGGAGTGGGCAACTCAGTCCACGGTCAGGTGGAGGGCTTGGCCTCCCGGGGGCACGAGATCCACGTCATAACCAGGGAGCTCCCTCCCGACGCCAAGGAACCGCCCATGGACGACAACATCACCGTCCACCACGTCCCCATGCTAGGCCTGCCGATGGCCTTCACCACCTCCTTCGCCAAGCACGCCGTGAAGAAGCTGAAGGAGCTGGGCAACGACTTCGACCTGGTCCATAACCACAGCAACATGGCCCTCCTGAAGAAGCGGCACTACGACGAGATCCGGCGGCCCATCGTCTCCACCTCCCACGGTACCTGGAGGGGGGAGAGGTCGATGATCAGCTGGCGGGACGTGACGGCCTCGTTCGAGTCCCTCAACGACATGGCGGTGCTGTACCTCTCGCGCGTCTTCGACCGGTACGAGGATTACGCCTTCCAGTACTCCGATGCCATCATCATCGAGTGCAAGGGCGAGATGCGCGCGTGGAAGGAGCGGGGCGTCCGGAACTCCTTCGGCGACGACCGCGTTGTCCAGCTGGCTGCGGGCGTCAACAGCCAGCAGTACCGGCCGGAGAACGCCGACCCCGGGGTGGTCGAGCGGTACGGCGGGGACCCGGGGAAGCCCCTGGTCCTCTTCGTGGGCCGCCTGGCGGCCAGGAAGGGCGTCTTTGACGCCCTGGAGACCTTCTGGAAGGCCCACAGGGCGTACGGCAGCTCACAGCTCATGGTCGTGGGCTCGGGACCCCAGGAACGCGCCCTTAGGAAACGGGTAAGGACCCTGGGCATAGAGAACTCGGTCCACCTGGCGGGCTCCGTCCCCTTCCCCGAGCTGCAGGCGATGTACGCCAACGCCGACGTGCTGCTGTTCCCATCGTACTGGGAGGGACAGGGTCTGGTCCCGGGGGAGGCCATGGCATCGGGCACGCCGGTGGTGGCCTCCCGGGTCGGATGGGTCCCCGAGCTGGTGCGGCCGGGGGAGAACGGCTTCCATCATGACGTGAGGGACGTGAACGAGGCGGCCAGGCACCTGGAGACCCTCCTCGCCGACAAGGGGTTGAGGGAACGGCTCGGACGGCAGGCCCGGAAGGACATCGAGGACCGGTGGGATTGGCGACACCACGTCGACCGGTTGGAGAGGCTCTACGAGGAGGTGTCGGGTGACCGATAGCTCCCAGGAGGACACCGAGGAGGAGGCCGAGGGGGGCGCCGAGGGGGATGGTGCACAGGGCGCCTGGTACCTCCGACTGGTGACGTCGCTGTACATCGCGACCTTCGCCGTCAGGGTCAGCTTCGCCATCGTGTTCATCACCTTCCCCCTGTACCTGGGGGGCGAGCTGGGGTACCTGGAGTACGCCCTGGTGCTCTCGACCTGGCCCCTGGTGGAGATGTTCGCCGTGCTCGCCGTCGGAGCCCGCATCGACCAGAAGGGCCGGAAGAACACCCTGGTCCTCAGCACCCTCCTGGCGGGCGTCGTCCTCGTTGGCTTCACCGTATCGAACAACCCCTGGTGGGTCGCCACGGTCAACGGGTTGATGGGGATCGCCGCCGCGGGCATCCTGGTCGCCTCCCTGGCCCTGATGGCAGACTATGCTCCCCAGAGCAAGAGGGGTCGCGAGATGGGCGTCTTCGAGTTCGTCCACATCTTCGGGTGGTTGGCCGGCTTCGCCATCGGCGGTGTCATGGTCGAGGTCTTCGCCGACAGACTGGAATGGGTCTTCGTGTTCGCCAGCGTGCTCTGCCTCTTCGCGGGGTTCTACGCCCGGTTCAACGTCGAGGAGCCCCGGGTCAAGCGCTACACCACCGACCACCTGACCTGGTCCCACCTGTGGTCGGTGCTGCGCCAGCGGTCCGTGGTGCAGCTGGTGCTGCCCTGGTTCCTCATCTACCTGCTGATCTCCGCCGCCTTCACCTTCGTCTTCAAGGCCAGCTTCGATGAGCTGGCCCTGACGGGCTACCAGCTGGCGGCCCTGCTGGTGGGGGGCGGCGCTGTGATCCTCGCCACCTTCCTGCTCTTCGGTCGCCTCTCCGACCGCATCGGCCGGGCCCCGGTGATGATCATCGGGGCCATCGGCATGGCGTGCCTGATGGTGGTGGTGGGGGTGATGGTGGTCACCGCCCCAGAGGACGGGGCCGACGGGGCCGGGAGCGAGCACATCGACCAGTTCATAGCACCCCTCGCCATCTCGGCCTTCTTCGCGGGAGCCTTCGCTCCCTCCGCCCTCGCGGCCCTGGTCGACGTGTCCTCCCAGCGGCGGCGGGGGATGACCATGGGGGTGTACGGATTCGCCATCTCCCTGGCCATGGCCGTGGGCCCCATCATGGCAGGCGCCCTCATCGACTCCATGGGGGGCTACGGGCTCCTGGCCTACCTGGCGGTGTGCGGTGCCCTGATCCTCGTCCTCGTGCTCCTCAGGTGGCGGGACGCAAGGGGCGAGGCGGCCCGGTCGGCAGAATAGATGATATAGCGCCTCCGGCCATTCCCACACCATGGAAGGCATGATGTACGTGCTCGGCCTGGTCCTGGCGCTCCTCGCCGGATTCCAGGTGACCCGCAATCCCGACTGGAGGGAACGGAGCACCAAGACTGGAACCGGGTCTTTGGACGATGCGAAGACCGAGTTCAAGGGGGAGGCCAAGTACTACAGGGAGGGCTGGAAGCTGTTCACGGGTCCCGCGATCATCCACATGGGGATCTTCATCTTCTTCCTCGCCCTGCTCTGGATCATCATCTTCATCGTGGACATGACCTATGCCCACTACATCGGCTCGGTGCGTTCCTTCCTGGCCTACGCCCTGGCCGCGTCCATCATCGGGATCGTCGTCAACATGGTCCTGAGGTCGGTCTCGGGGGAGACCGACATCGAGGACTTGAAGGAGCGGCTCAGCGGCGACAAAGCACCCAGGGTCGTGATGTCCGGTGTGCTGCTCATCGTGGTGGTGCTCATGGCCATCGCCCTGGGCGGGGCCTGGGCGGCGGTCTGCGTGGTCCCCCTGGTGGTGCTCCTCATCGTGCTCCTGGCCGTCATGCTCAGGCTCAGAAAGACCCGGGATTCCTTTGGGAGTGGAGGCCGGTCCTGGCGCTCCCCGGCCCGCTGGGTCGACCACATCCGGGCGCTGGTGGCCGTGCTCTGCCTGGTCATCCTCGTGATGTCCAGCTTCATGCCCTACATCGCCCCTGGCGAGCTCACCGACAACCCCCTCTACGCCTCCCTCGAGGAGAACCAGGTCCGTACCGAGAACAACATGACGCTGGAGGACCCCCAGGAGGTCAGGGTGGTATCCTGGACCCTGGCGACCCAGTACCTGCAGCGGTCGTACGGGGATTCTGCGGCCTTCCTCGACTCGACGGCGGGAGGCCTGTACAAGTTCACCGATCCCTCCTACGTCAACGGGAAGTTCGTGTGGGTCAACGCGCCCTTCTACGAATCGTGGAAGTGGTTCGGTGGCAAGAAGGTGCCATTCTTCGTGTACGTGGAGAACGACCCGGCCAACATCACGCAGGAGACCACGGGTCTCACCCACAAGGTGGAGGTCGAGCTGGACACCCACGAGATCCGCGTAACATGGCAAAAGCGCCTGGAGCAGCTCTGCTTCGCCCGGTACGCCGCGCAGTTCGAGATAGCCCAGATCAGGTTCACCGTCGACGACGACGAGAACCCCTTCTGGGTCATCCACCTGGCGAGGCGGGACACCTGGTACAACAGGCTGTACATGGAGCGCATCCTGGTCGTCAACGCCAACGACATGGACGACAACACCGATTACGCCGTGGACGACCCCGAGATACCCGAGTGGCTGGAGGTGGTCTACCCCGACTGGTACGTCTACGACTGGGTCGCCTTCTGGGCGGAGTACCGGCTGGGGATCGGCTACCTGTGGTTCAACAAGGCCCACCTGTACGAGCCCGACGACGTGTCGGCCCGCTTCATAGTCATCCAGGGCCACACCTACTGGCAGATCCCCCTGGTCCAGAAGTCCAGCCACGTGCTGGGCGGCTACGTGTGGGTGGACACCCGCACCGGCGAGGCCACCTTCTTCAACCGGGAGGACTACTCCCTGGCGGACAAGGACACAGTGGAGGCCCAGATACAGAAGTACCTCGCCTCGGGAGCCCTGGGCTACCAGCGGCTGGACATCCACGAGGGCTACCTCTATCCCATCCGCCTCTTCGACGGCTCCATCAGGGAGGCCTACATCTTCCCCCTCTACGCCGGTCTCACCGTGCAGAAGTACGCCGTGGTCGACGCGGAGGACTACACCTCCGAGCCCTACATCGACAACGACCTCGGGACCGCCCTGGACCGCTACAAGGCCCGCTCTGGCGGGAGCGGGCAGGAGCTCCACTGGCAGAACTTCACCGTGGTCTCGGGCTACTCCGAGGGCGAGGAGGCGGTGCTCACCCTGACCAACGGGACGGTCACGAACACCACCATGGTGGTCTTCGAGGAGGCGCTCGAGCTGGGCCTCCTCCAGATGGCCACCGACGAGATGCGCGAGGTCAAGCTGGCCATCGCCGCATGGAACCGGGGCGAGACGGTGACCATCCGCCTGGTCCTCGAGGGGGGCGTGGTGGTCGACGCCGACTGGGAGGGCTCGGACCTGGTGCCCTGAGGGTCTCCCGGGACCCGTCCCCCTCGAAGGGTATTTATCCCGAGAGGGACCAATGTACCGGTGATGTACGACGACCGGTTCTCCCCAGACCAGATGCGCAGGCGCCGCCGGAGGCGAAGGATCTTCCTAGCGAGCCTGATAGTCCTCCTGGTCCTCCTGGCCAACCTGATAGTGCTGGCCAGCATGGACAGTCCCGAGCTGTCCATACAGTCGATGTCGGTGGACCGCATCGACATCACCAACGACCGCCTCTACGTGAGCATGTACCTGGCCGTCTTCAACGTCAACCGGATGGACTCGTACCTCTCCGGCGTCGAGGGCAGGGTCATCTCGGGCGGGGTGGTCCTCGAGGAGTTCAACTTCGACGAATCCGTCCAGATCGGTCCCTACGTCAACATGACGGTGCCGTACTCCATCATGGTCGACGACGCGCCCCTGCCACTGTCCGACCCCGTGCTGAGGATAGAGGGCAAGGCTCGCGTCCGGTCGTGGATCCAGGGGATCACCTACCATTTCTCCCACTCCATCCCGCTGACCTACAGCCAGGACCAGGACAACCAGCCCCCGGTGGCGGACATCGACGCGCCCCGCTTCGCCCGGCGGGGGCACCCGGTCGCCTTCGACGGCACCAACTCCTTCGACCCCGACGGCAAGGTGGTGGGCTGGTCGTGGGACTTCGGCGACGGCCAGCGCGGTGATGGTGCCAAGGTCGAGCACACCTACCTGGCCCAGGGGGTGTACACCGTCCACCTGACGGTGGTGGACCAGATGGGAGTGAGGAGCGGGACCACCGTCGAGCTGCGTGTGCTGCCCCTCTGACGGTAAGGATCGTTGGCGGGTTTCCCTGAAGAATTCGTTGCGTAGGATCCAATTATAACATTTTCAAGGCCGCAGAACCTCGACCTAGCCCCCTTCCATCGGGGGATTCGTTTTACGTTTACGACGATGATGGAGAAGTAGTATGGATAATACGAAAGCGAAGGCAATCAGTAAGATTATCGGGAAGGTAGTCGAATGGCTTTCCTCCGGTTCGTAGATAAGCCATACTTCCTCCACTGCCACGTTCCCCGCAGCGTCTTGTGATGTCACCCGTAAGGAGTTATTTCCTGAAGTCAGCTCATGCTTGAATTCGAAGAAGCCCTTCTCGTTTACAGGAACTGGGAACCCGTTGATTTCGACAATCGCTCCCTCCTCAGTCGAGCCTCGGATAGAAGGCTTTCCCGATGTAATTATTGAACCTGGGGCTGGCCAAAGTATGATCAGCTTGGGGGGCTGTGTATCGCATACGACCACGAATAACACCTTCCCCATCGAGTTGCCAACTTTATCAACGGCCTCGATTGAGATTGCTTTCCATTCGTTCTCTTTGAAGGCGATATCTATATTTGTACCACCTTGCGCCAATGGGAACGTACCAAGGCCAATTATATACACTGTGCATTCCTCGTCAGCCTCAAGTGTAAGAATAGCCCCCGTGGCGTTGGTCAGGATACGGCCTGAGCCTTCTTGGTAGCTGTCATTGCCGACAGTGATCGTAGCTGCGATGCGAGGCGGGGTCGTGTCGAGTCTTATTTCGAGGACCACGGAGGCATTGTTGCCGGCAGCGTCGACCGCCTCGATGTATATCAGATTGGCTCCATCCTCAAGATGATATAAGGCATTGAAGGTGTGCTCGGAGTAGGACACGATCTGCCCATTGACAAGGATATCCACGGGCCCAGCGTCGTCGACCCATCCATAGAATCTGTAGTCAGGAGAGGATGTTACCTCACCTGTCTCGCTAGGATTAATATGAAGTACCGGTGGGGTCAAGTCAATGGTGATCCGGAGCGTCACCGTAGCTACGTTCCCGGCACGATCTATGGCAACAATCCGAATGGTGAAAGGCCCCTCATCTGCTTCCATGGGGATTAAGAAGGTCTCACCACTAGTGGCCGCCTCCTCTCCGTTCACGATGACCATCGCCTCGGGGTCCATGGTACCAAACACATAGAATTCCGTACTGGGAACCCAATCACCGTCCGCGGGCTGGCCCACTATGAGCTCAGGTACCCTCGTGTCCCTGTATATCTCAAAGGAGGTGGAGTTTTCGTTCCCCACGGTGTCTACGGCCAATACAAGGAACGTGTTCTTCCCTTCCAACAATTGGACAGGAAAACGGCATATGCCCTCCCAGTCGACCTCAGCCACTATGTCGTTCACGCGCACATCGGCGTCCGGCTCGATGCTCAAGACCAGAACCGTCTCCGTTACGTTCATAAGCTGAGCTGGCGCCAAGAGATCGATGGAAGGTGGGGTCGCATCAGTATGGATATCGGACACGATGATCTTGACCTCATTGTCCGTGAGGTCACGAGCACGGATTTCGAGATCATAGATATCATCTTCGAGGGTCAATAGACTCGCAGTCCAGTTTCCATGGTTCTCCACCAGGGCGAGAACCCACTCCCCACCCAATAAATGGGCATCGACGCTCGCTAGACCGGAACCATGCTCTGTGACCCTCCCGTTCACGAATATGGATTGCCCTTGTAGCCTTTCCCCGGAAACAGGGGAATCGACGACGAGCACGGGTGCGAAGTCGTCGGTGAAGACAAGGTCGATGACGCTCGGGCCCTTGGTCGAGAACGGTTCGGTCTCGAACGGGACATCCGATCGGTAGAATCTACCAATTATCTGGATATATCTCCCCCTGTATGTACGATTCACGAACCAGCTGGGAATATCGATGCTCGTTTCATCGGGGTGGACCAGACTTGCCACCACTTCGCCAGAGAGGTTCATAAACCCTATGTTCCCCTCCTCGATCGAAATCCCATTTTGCCAACAGACCGATGTGAACCGGTGATGGTTCATCTCAGTGATGTTTCCAAAAAAGGCCGACACGTAGCCACGATATGAGTGCGTGCAATCATAGATGAGGATGTTCCCGAGGCTGGTGGAGAAGTCGTAACTCCTGCAACTGAGGTTACAGTTTCGGACTTCAAGGGTTATGTCTCTTACATGAATACCCACACTGGCATTAAGAATTGTGAGGTCGTATAGCACCATGTATGTGGACGACCTCCCATTTATCGAGACCCCGTAACCACGAGAGATGATTGTCTCATTATGGACCACCGGGGTAGTCAGATCGGTAATCGATATCGTTAACCCTGTCCTCGATACCCCTATCGCCTCCCACCTGTTGTACCTAAGGACCACAGCGCTCCCGACGTCCTCGAACTCCGGCCCGCCATCACATCCCGTGGCAGTGTTGCCCTCGATGAGGAGAGCACCTTCTTCCTTGAAGTTGGAAGCACGGATGGGCCTGGACATCTCCCTCATGGTACAATTTCTAATCGTCACATTGCATTGGAAGTTCGTGTCGCCCGGACCAAGGGCGACTATCGCTCTGCCCCCGTAGTACCCTGTATTGCTCTGGAAGCTGCAGTTCTCTATCAAGACGGATGTGGGGTGCTTGTACCGTTCGCTGTATCCAACTCTCACTGCCCAGTAGGAGGTATTGAAGAAGGTACAGTCCATCATAGTCAGGTTGGAATAGCTGTCGAACAACCAGTAACCCTTGGCGAAAGTGCAATTTGTAACCGTCAGGTTCCCAGCGATGTGGTTCAACTCGGTGTCCCACTCGACCTGTTCATCATGATAGAAGATGGAGTTCTCCAATATGCCATGCTGGGTAATGGTTATCTTGGCTCCATGATCCGTGCCGCGCACAGTGCTGTTGCGACACCATATGAAGGCATCGTTCCTAATGGTAAGGTAGCTCCGGTCCCCATTATTGATTATCAGTGTCGCGTTCTCAAGTCCAAGGGTATAGTAGTCCATGGTAACGGACCCGTTAACCCACCACGTACCGTTCCGAAGCGTCACGTTGTGATCATACATGTGCCAATCGTCATCGATGTAGTGAATGTCTGAATCTCCTTCTGCACTCAGGCTTAGGAGAGAAACAAGGATCGAAACGGTCAGCATCGGAAGAAGGAACGATCCTAGGAATAACCCCCTCATACACCAACGATTCAACCTAAATGGTATTAACCTTGTTGGTCCTTATTTTTATTTAATCACTGAATCGTTATCTCATGTTGTCGACCATCCTGCAGAAGACGCTTGACCTCACAAGACTGCATCCATTATTCAGAAATATCGGCCCAATACCCCCCTCCCCCTAAACATGATTTCCGAAGCATACAGCCCTCCCAATCTCCCGAAAGGTTCATTCGGAATCATCTGGGGAATCAATCTCGCCTCTCTATGCTACCTGGTTTTCCGCGAGGCTCAATGAGATAATCTCTCTAAATAAGGACCGTCGGCAAGTCCTATGAGAATTGGGTCAATTATCTTTTTTTTCAAACCGTAATTCAGAATAAAATATCTGCAGAAATACCCTATACCACGTAGATACGCTGCCGTAGCACTCAATCCTCCTTACGTCCGAAAGGTTAATCTCTGCCAAGGACTCTTTTACTTGACTTTCAGGAATAAGGTCTGAGGGTACTGTCTGGCTAGGACAGGATTTGT
>CBDUQW010000002.1:0-130653 GCA_965369625.1 uncultured Thermoplasmata archaeon
GGCCAGAGCGGGATGATGACCTTGTCCTCCATCCACTTGAAGTCCTCCTCGATCATGTTCTTCGAGTTGTACGTCCTGAGGATCTCCTCGGTGCTGAGGTCGGCCTTGTTGGTGAACACCACGTTCAACGTCCTCTCCAGGTCCCACTGGTCCGTGATGTGGCCATTCACGCCCTCCGCGTTGTTGCGGGCATGATATGCGTCCAGCACGCTGTCAGGAGCCTCCTCGTACTCCACCATGTACGCGTTGCGGAAGTGCATCGCCACGGCCTCGTACCTCCCAGCCCTCACCAGGCACCGCATCTTATACCCCAGGGAATCTCCAGGTCTGTGCCAGACCTCCTTGTTGAACCTCTCGTACAGCCTCTCCTCCTCCTCGGGGGTCCATTCCGCTCCCTCTTCCTCCTTGCTATCTTCCTCGGGGGGCATGGTCACTGTCCGCCCCTTCCTTGTGGGCCGGGATATATGTTGATTGTCACGTACACTTCAGGCCCACGAGGACGGGTTCGACGTGCCCTCAGTCCTCATCCTCGAGGATGTCGAGGTTCTCCAGGTCGTTCAGGAGTTCGTCTATGTCGCGGTCGGCCAGCTGGGATCTCTTCGGTTTCTCGGCCTCCAGCGTCGGGGTGGCCTTGGGAACGGTCACCTCGTTGGGCGGAAGGTCCCGCGGGGACGCGGGCCCGTCAACCTCCACCTTGGGACGGTCCCCGCCGTTGTTGGTGAAGTACCTGCTCTTGATCCGGGGCTTGGCCTCCTCCGACACCTCGGTCCTCGGTACTGGAGCTGGGACCGGCTTGGGACCGGCCGCAGGTCTGGGCGCGGGTCTGGGCGCGGGTGCAGGTGCAGGTGCCGGTGCGGGCCTGGGGGCGGGAGCTGGCCTGGGGGCGGGAGCTGGCCTGGGCGCCGGCCTGGCCATGGGCGTGGGGGCCGGTGCCGGTGCGGATGTCGGTCTGGGGGCCGGTGCTGGCTTGGCCACCGCTGCCGCGGCCACCGGCGCCGCCGTCCTGGGGGCGAAGAACTTCCCGAGAAGGGGCTTTACCTCGGGTTCCGGCGCGGGTTCTGGTTCCGGTTCCGGTTCGGGCTCTGGCTCCGGTTCAGGAGTGGTCGGACGTTCGGGTTCCAGCGCAGGCTCCTCGACGACCTCGGGTTCGGGGGCGGTCACAGGCTCCGGCTCGGACCTCGCCTCCGGGGGCTTCCAGATGGGCACGTCCTCCATCTCGACGACGGCCACGGGTTCCGGCTCGAGTGTCACGATGGGCTCTGGCTCGATTGTCACGATGGGCTCTGGCTCCGGCTCGGGTTCCGGTTCCGGTTCGGGTTCGGGCTCCGGTGCCGCCGGGGTCCCCTCCTCGTAGCTCATCTCCCCGTTGCCGTTCACGTGGATGTCGCCGTTGACGGTGGTGGGGTCGGGAACGCTGTAGAGGGGGAGGGGGGCGAACTCCATCTCGGGCTCGGGGGCCGGGACGACCATGCCGGCCATTATCTCGGGCTCCGGTTCCGGGGTTGCCTCCGGGGGCTGCCAGACCTTGGGCTCGTCCTCCCCGTGGACCATGGGGCCGTCGTAGATGGACTCGTCGGCGGGGAAGCTGCTGTCGTGGGTGGAGGTCACCATCTGGTCCCTGGGGACCTCGGGCTCCTCGGGCACGTCCACGATGACGTCTGCCTCATCGGGGGCCTCGATGGGCTCGGTGGTGCCCGCGGGCAGATCGTACCTGGCCGTGCTTCCGCCCGGTTCCCTGTCGAGGGCGTCTCCCTCGGGCTCGGGGAGTCGGGCGGGAGCCTCCCTGGGCCTGCTGTCCTCGGGCCGGCGCCGGGGCCTGCCGTCGGGACGGCGCCGTCGGCGTCTTGCACCGTTGGGCGGTGGTGGCGCGGCCTGGGGTCTGCCCCTGGTCATGGCGACGGTGATGGCGATGGCTATCACCGCGGCGATGATGGGTAGGATGCCCATCAGGTCCTCGGTGGTGGTGCCCTCGGTCTGCATCTCGGCCAGCGGGTCTTCGCGGTCGATCTGGACCCGGCGGCTGGCGGCGTTCCCCGCCTTGTCGTAGGCCATCACGTCGATGGAGTTGTGGCCCATGGACAGGTGGAGGGGCACGGTGAACAGGCCCCCCTCCAGGGGGATGGGCACCCCGTCCACGGTCACCAGGACCCCCTCGGTGGACCCGTTGAGCAGGATGGTCTCGTCGCGGGTCCTCTCGGGCAGGGGGTCCAACCGGAGGTCGGGCGGGCTGGAATCCCACTCCACCTTCAGGACCAGGATGTCCGAGTTGCCCGCCTCGTCCTTGACCTCCAGCTCCAGGGTGTTGGGGCCCGCCTCCAGCTGGTACTCGATGTCGAAGGTGCCGTCCGGCGAGATGTCCTCGGCCCGCTGGTTGATGGCGATGTAGGTGGCCGTCTCGGCCACGCCTGAGATGAGGATGGTGCCCTCCCGGGTGGTCACGTCGGTGGCCTTGGGGGACGAGAGGGCCAGCAGGGGAGCCTGGGTGTCGCGGATGACCCTGATGACGGTCACCGATTCCCTGCCGTTGGGGTCCACGGCCCGCACCTCGATGCGGTTCTCGCCCTCCTCCAGGACGACGATGGTGGTGAAGCGTCCCGACTGCTCGACCCGCTCGCCGTTGACGTAGATGGTGGCGTCCAGGTCCTCGTTGGACACTGCTCCCACCACCTCCACCTCGGTGGCCGGGGTCAGCAGGCCGTCCTCGGGGTCGGAGATGGTGAACTCGGGCGGCCGGTCGTCCAGGGTGACGTGCAGGTAGGTGACGTTGACGTTGCCGGCCCGGTCGGACGACTCGATGGCCAGCAGGTTCTCGCGGGAGGTGAGCAGGTAGCTGAGGGTGAACCAGCCGTCCCTGTCCAAGGGCGCCTGGATGTCGTTGACGGTGACGGTGGCGTCGGACTCCGTCCGCCCCCTGACCTCGATGAGGGGCTCGGGGGACACCATGTAGTCCGTGGGCGTCGAGATGAAGAGGGCTGGCGCCACGGTGTCGTGCCACACGTGCAGCACCTGGATGGCGGCGTTGCCCGACTCGTCGACGGCCTCCACCACGATGATGTTCAGGCCCTGGGTCAGGGTGTAGTGCTCGTACATCTTGCCCTGGAGGTTGGACACCGGGACGCCGTCGAGGAACAGCTCCGCCGTCCTCTCGGTCTCGGCCTCGACGATGATCTGCCGCTCCCGGGTGCGGGTGCCGTCCAGGGGACGCAGCACCTCCAGGTCCGGGCCCCGCAGGTCCAGCTGGAAGTCCACGTAGGTGACGTTCACGTTCCCCGACCGGTCACTGGCCTTGGCGTAGATGCGGGCCGGGCCGTGCTCCAGCCCCTCGAAGCGGACCTCCCAGATCTGCTGGGGCTCCACCTCCACCCACTCCTCGCCGTCCAGGGACGCCCAGGCCCCGTCGAAGCCCGAGCCCAGCTCCTGGAGGAAGCCCTTCACGGTGAGGTCCGCGCTGTTGACCAAGGCGCCGTCGTAGGGCTTCTCCACCGAGATGAAGGGCAGCGCCCAGTCCACCACGGGGACGAGGGCCACCTGGTCCTCCTCCACCTTGAGGGTGGCGTGGGTGACCAGGCCCGACGCCGTGATCTCCAGGTCGTAGGGCGAGATGCGGTCGGCGTGGCCCTCCTCCACGCTCCACGAGGGGTACAGCTCCTTGGCCAGGTGGCCGCGGGAGTCGGCTATCTTGGACATGAGGTAGCCGCCGGTGCTCTTGCGGAACACCACCAGGGCGTCACCGACGGGCAGGCCGCTGTCCACGCCCGAGGCGTTGGCCCAGGTGAGGTCGATGGCCATGTTGTAGAACACCTCCACCTTGCCCTCGGGTCCCGCCCCGCCGCCCATGTAGGGCACCTTCGTGGATATGGCGGTGAGGGTCCCGTAGCTGGCGTAGAGGGCCTTGCGGCCGGTGAGGGTGGAGTTGGTGACCACCAGGTCCAGGTTCTTGACCTGGATGGCGGTGTCGTTGACCTCCCAGGTGACGTTGTCCATGTATATCTTGAGGCGAAGGCCGTCGGTGGGCTCCTTGGCCTCCAGGAGGAGGCCGTTCTCCGCCCGCTCGATGATGTTGGCGCCCACGGAGGGCAGCTTGGTGAAGCCGCGCAGGGCGATGGCGAAGCCCATGCAGTCGCTGAGGTTGTTGTCCTCCACGTCGAAGCTGGTGCCCACCAGGTCGATGGCGTTGCCGCCCAGTCCCACCAGCCTGTTGTCCTTGACGGTGAGGGACTTGGGACCCACGCTGCCCGAGGACACCACGCCCGACTGGGTGCTGAGGGTGGCGTCGTTCCCGGTGACGGTCACGTAGGAGCCGCCGTCGTCCTTGATGAGGACCACTGCGGATTGGGCCGACCCGGTGCCGTTGACCATGACGTTGTCCTTGACGACGGTCTTGGAGCCCGAGTAGGCGTTGGCGATCTGGACGCCCGAGCCGCCGATGCCGTCGAAGAGGTTCCCGGTGACGGTCAGGGTGCCCTTGCCCCGGGGCTTGGTGGTGGTGACGGCGTTGCCCTCCAGGCCCCGCATCACGTTGTCCCGGACGAGCATGCTGCCGTCGCCCGAGGCCGAGTCGATGACCACGGCGCCATCGGTGGCGCTGGTCCCCGTGTCCGAGTCGACGAAGGTGTTCTCGTACACCTGGATCCAGTCGCTGTACTTGCCCAGGTTGGGCGAGGGCCTGACCATGCCGTAGGCGAAGATGCGGACCAGGGTGCGGTGGTTGTCGCCCTCCCAGTGGTTGTTGGCCACCACGGACTGGGTGAAGTACACCAGGTCCAGGCAGGTGGTCCCGCCCTGGCCGGCGCCGTTGCCGATGAAGCGGTTGTTCTCCACCAGGGCCTCGCCGGTGTTGCCCGACATGCCCTCGAAGCCCAGGGCCCGGCCGGGCCCGTTGTCCTTGACCACGTTGTTGGAGCAGCGCAGGGCCACGTTGGTCTTCTGCTTGTACGAGTAGCCGTAGGTCTTGGCGTGGACGCCGCCGCCCTGGTTGTCCTCCACCCTGTTGTTCTCGAAGGTGTAGGTGCCGGTGCGGCTGAAGGTGTACTGCCAGTCGTAGCCGTACATGTAGAAGTACGCGTACCCGGCCAGGCCGGTGTTGTTGTGGATGGTGCTCCGGAGGACCTTGAGGTCGTTGCGGAAGCCCATGTTGCCGTGGTAGTACATGTACCCCGAGGTCTGGATATCGAAGCCGTTCCGGCCGTTCTTGCCCAGGGTCGAGTCCTGGAAGTCGAAGTACTGGCGGTAGTCGACGCCCGACTTGTCGCCGTAGTAGAGGCGCTCGTAGAGCTTGGAGAATATGCCGTCCTGGGCGTTGCCGGTCACGGTGGCGCCCCGGAGGGTGATGTAGTTGTACCAGACGAACTTGCCACGGGTGCTGTAGGAGTAGTGGTTGTCGTCGATGTAGACGCCGTACTCGCCGTTGTCGTTGACCTGGGAACTTGTCAGGAGCAGCTCGGTGGTGCGGGTCTTGGCGCCGGTGCCGTAGACGTAGTAGATGGTGCGCGGCCGCTTGATGGTGATGCCGCTCTTGGCGTTGGTGGCCACCTTGCAGTCGGTCAGCTTCATCGACTGCTTGTACGTGGTGGAGGAGCCGCTGCCCCGGTCCTGGTAGAGGGTGTCCTCCAGGTAGATGCCATCGCCCTCGTTGCCGGTGACGTCCACGTCGTCGAGGATGATCCGGTTCTCGCACTTGACGTTGGCGTTCAGGTAGTAGGGCTTGATGTAGTGGTAGACGTAGATGCCGTCCCCGCCGTTGTCGGTGCACGACCCGCCCGTCCACTTGAGCTCGAACAGCGAATCGAGGGTGCCCGAGCCCTTGTTGACGTACAGGTCCACGTACAGGTACACCCCCGCGTTGGTGGACCGGGTGATGTCCACGCCGTTGAGGGTGGTGATGAAGTCCAGGTCCAGGGTGCCAGAGAGGCTCTTCTTCCAGTACTTGTAGAGGCCGTAGGTCTTGGCGCTGATGGTGGTGTCGGTGAGGGTGACGGACCATCCGTCCACCAGGGCGACGGAGTCGCCGGGGATCTCGTCGGTGGCCACCGAGGATATCCCGATGTCCACGTTGTCTATGGTGCAGCCCGTGGCCGTCAGGTCGTGGCCCCAAAGCTCCACCGCGGGACCGCTGGAGTGGTGGATGCGGGTGTCGGCCAGGGTCAGACCGTCGGAGTGGGCCTGGATGCCGCCCACCATCCCGGAGATGTCGGAGGCCGAGATGACCGCGGAGCCGTACACGTGGAACCAGTAGCGGCCCGCCGTGGGGGCGGACAGTGTCGACCGGTCGATGACCAGGGAGGCTCCCTCCTCGACCGTTATGGTGGAGTCGTACGAGGTCATGACCAGGCGGGTCCCTGACAGGATGAGCTGGCACCCATCGCTGACCACCAGGTCGCCGGCCAGGTGCACCTCCCCACCCGAGACCACGGTGTCCATGGTCACGGTCCAGTCCCCCGCGCCGTGAGCGGGGGGCGGGCTGCCCGTAGAGCCGGCGGAGGCCATGGAGGCGACCGCGGCGAGGATGGTCAGGGCGAGGATCGCGAGGATGGCAGCGGAACGGGTCCGCATCAGCGCCCACCCCCGTTGCCGTTCCCGTTCCTGCGGCCGTTGCCGTTGCCGTTGGGGCGCCGGCCGTTGGGGGGGCGGCTGCCCGGGGGCCTGGGCCCGCGGCGCCGCCTGCTGGTCCTCTTGACCAGGGCCCGGTAGCGGACCGCGGTGATCACCATGACCACCAGGAGGACCACGATGATGACGGCGGACAGGATGGTGAGCAGGTCGAAGGTGGCCTCGGTGCTGGCCTTGCCCTCGTAGGTGATGACGTACTCCACCTGGTACGAGTTGCCCAGGTCGTCGACCGCCAGGATGGACACCGGGGTGGGCTCCCCGTCCCCTCGCAGGGTGATGTCCACGCTGGCCGTGCCGCCCTCCCCGACCAGGATGTACACGCCGTTGAGGGTGATGCTGACCCCGGGTTCGGAGACCACCTGGACGGTGACCTTCTTCGTGTCAGCGACCCAGCTGCCGTTGCCGTCGCCCTCCATGCCCGGGAGCACCAGGCGGAGGAAGGGCGCTTTGGAGTCCAATTCCACCTCGACGGAGGCGCGGTCCTCGTGGCCCGCACCGTCCCGGGCTACTAGGCGGATGACGTTGACGCCCTCGGTCAGGGTGACGTTGTGGGAGAAGCTACCGTTGCCGTCGAAGGTGACGGGGGCGTCGTTGATGAACAGCAGGGTGGCGCTCTCCACCGTGCCCGTCACCGTCAGGGTGGGGTCCCGGGTCCGCTCGGGCAGCGGGTCGAGGGTGAGCACGGGGTCGAGGGTGTCCACGTAGACAACGCGACCGACCGACTGCACGTTGCCCGCGGGGTCCTCCGCCTCGACGATGATGGTGGACTCGCCCTCGGGCAGTATGAGCAGCTCGTCGATCAGGCCCAGCTTGATGGTGACGCGGCGGCCGTTCACGGTGACGATGGACCCTGGCTGCACCGTGCCCAGCACCCGGACCTCCCGCTGGCTGAAGCTCTGGCCGTCAACGGGGGACTCCAGGTTTATCCACGGCGGCTCGGTGGCCACGTGGATGTTCAGCTCCTCGGTGTACACGTTGCCCGCTGGGTCCACGGCCTCGAGGGTCACCAGGTTGTCGCCCGGTGACAGCTGCACCAGGGCGGTGAAGTTCTGGTCGTCCACGTCCACGGCCTTGCCCTGGACGGTCAGGGTGCACCCCGCCTCGACGATGCCCGTGAGGGTCACGGCGGTCCGGGAGACCCAGTCCCCGTCCTGGTGGCTCTTGACGTCCAGGAAGGGCTCCATGGTGTCCAGCGTCGCGATGAACCGCACGGTGGCCACGTTGGACAGGCGGTCCATCGAGACCACGGTGACGGTGTTGGACCCCTCCTCCAGCTGGACCTCGGCGATGAAGAGGCCGTGGAGGCTCTCGACCTCCTCGCCGTTGATGGAGATGGTGGCCCCGTCCTCGGTCTCGCCGCGGACGATGAGCACCGGGTCCCTGGTCAGGAGGTCGCCCTCGGGGCTGACCACTATCAGGCTCGGGGGCTGGTTGTCTATCTCGATGTCGATGACCTCCCGGCCGATGTTGCCCGCCCGGTCGGAGACCTCCACCTCAAGCTGGTGCTCGCCGGGCTCCACGTCCTCCACGGTGGTGCGGAAGGGCGACTCGGAGCCGACGGAGACCCACTCGCCCCCGTCGATGCGGTAGCGTACCTCCAGGATGCCCGCGTGGGCGTCGAAGGCGCTGCCACGGAGCTCGAAGTAGGATGCCCGCTGGGCCGCCCCGTCGTCGGGCTCGAGGATGACCATGGATGGGGCCACCCGGTCGTGGACGACGATCCTGACGGTGGCGGGCTCGTCGAGGGAGCAGACGCCCGTCTGCTCCAGGTCGAGGAAGGTGATGTTGACGATGAAGGGCGAGCGGGAGCGGAACTCCTCGGCCTCCAGGATGTAGGCCAGCAGCTCCACGGGGTCCATTCCCTCCTCTGAGTCCACGTGGCCCACGGCCACCACCTGGAAGCTGCGGTCCTGGACCTGGACGCCGGCGCCCAGGGCGGCCATGCCGTTCTGCCACTCCACCTTGACGCGGAGGGCGTTGAAGACCCAGAGGGAGCCCGCGCCCGTCACGTCCACCAGCCTGCGGTCCATGGCGGCGGAGTGGAGCTCCAGGATGCCCGTCTCGTCCGCGGGCACCCGGTTGTCCACCTTGTGCAGGTCGTAGTCGGTGGAGCCCTTGATGGTCAGGTCCTCGAGGGTGCCGGTGTGCTCGTAGAGCAGCATGCCCCCCACCTGGTCCAGGAGGGTGATGTTCTCGCCCGAGATCTCTCCCCAGAGGGAGCTCCCCCTGTCCGAGGTGAACGAGAGGGTCAGGGCGGTGCCGTTGGTGTCCTTGGTGTAGATGTCCTGGAGGACGGTCTCCATCCTAGCGGCCTGGTAGGGGTGGATGGTGAAGTACAGCGCGTCGCCGCGGGTGCGGGTCACTTTGACATCCTTGACGGTCAGCTCGTAGTGGTCCTCGGAGGAGTAGCCGTCCAGGCTCACGTATATTCCGGTGGTGTTGTCGGCCAGCACCCTCTGGATGTCCAGGGTGAAGTCGTCGCCACCGGTGCCCGGCCTGCCCGGGGAGAGGTAGTAGGCGTTCCCGCCCAGGTCCTCGAAGGTGCAGTCGGTCAGGGAGGCGACCAGGTTGCCCACGTAGGTGGTGGAAGAGGCGATGAGGACGGCCCCGTGGTAGCCGAGGTCCTCGAAGTGCGAGTCCCGGACCTCGAAGAGGACCATGGTGTTGTCCGCCCTGCGCAGCTCGATGTAAACGCCGCTGTGGGTCAGGTCCGTGAAGGTGCAACCATCCACGTGCCAGCCGACATGGGTGGAGCCGCCGTTGGTGGTGGTCAGGCTGTCCACCTTCTCGTAGTAGCCGTGGCCCGAGTTGTTGGTGAAGGTGCTGCCCCGGAGGAACGCCTCGGAGGTGTAGGTGGTGTACTGAAGCTGGGTGGTGGGCTTGACGACGACGCCGGACCTGGTGTGGTTGCGGATGGTGCTGTCGAGGACGTTGACGGCGGCATGGAGGGTGGACTTGGCCTGGGCCCAGTAGTAGTAGGACTTGAGGTAGCGGGTGTCGTAGATGCCGTAGCCCCGGTTGTCGGAGATCAGGCTTTTGCGGACGGTGAGGTTCGAGGTGACCGAGGGGGCCTCGATGTAGCTGAAGTAGGTGAGGCTGTACTCCATGCGGATGCCGTCGGTGGCCGAGCGCAGCACCTCGCTGCCCGTCAGGGTCAGGTTGAACGTGCAGTAGGACTGGGACACCTTGGTGTGTATGCCGTAGGAGCCAGAATCCTCGATGGTGGTCCCGACCAGCTTCATGTGGTACGCCGAGTTCTTGCCGTCCATGTCGGTGGTGAAGTAGAGGCCGGTGGCCTTGCAGCCGGACACCAGGGAGTCGACCAGGGTCACGTTGAGCACCTGGGTGCAGCCCGTTGCCGTTATGTAGGCCCCGTGGCCCGTGGTGTCGGTGATCTCGCACTCGTCCAATTTGAGGTCGGCGACGCCGGAGGAGCCCGTCGCGACGACCCTCAGGGCCGAGCCGAGGTTGCTGTAGAGCCGGCTATCGGAGATGTCGAGGCTGGCCTCCTTGCCCGAGGCCGAACTGCGGACCCAGAGGATGCCGCTTCCGGTGTTGTGGTGGAACTCGTTGGTGTCGCCACCGACGTCGAAGGTGCCGTGGGAGTTGGCCTCGTACACCACCAGGCCCGACGCGGCGCTGCTGGAGATATCGGTGCCCACCACGGACACGGAGACATCGTACCCGGTGGCGGCGGCCGCCACCAGCAGCCCGTGGTTGAGGGACGACTCGATCTTGGAGGAGTTGATCACCGCGGAGAGCTTCTGGTTGGCCGTGGCGGGCACGCCCATGTAGGTCACGGCGACGGCGGCGCACTGGTCGGTCCCCGTGTAGGCCGAGCAGGCGTTCCGGACGCCCAGGGAGAACACGTCCAGCTCGCAGTCCTCCGCGTACAGGGCGGTGGCGGGGGCCCCCGAGATGTCCAGGTTGAAGATATCGACGTTCGTGCCGTAGAACATGAAGCCGCCGTGGGCCGCCAGGGGCAGGCCCCTGCCGGCGAGGCTGGAGTTGGCCTCCGAGCCGAGCCCGGAGGCGGTGACGTTCCTCAGCTCCGAGTCACCGTAGGACAGGACGATGAAGCCCGCCCCCTCGCCCCTGAGGTCGGAGTCCTTGATCACGAGGGAACCGTGGAGCACCCGCAGGTAGAGGGGAAGCGAGCCCGGGGGCCGGAAGGTGACGTCGCAGGTGCTCAGCGTGAGCTTGGCCCCCGATACGACCTCCACGTCCTCGGTCCATAACAGGTTCTCGTTGGAGTAGGTGGTGTCGGCGTCGATCACCAGGGCCTCCGCATCCTCGGAGGCCATCACAATGGCCAGGAGGGCCACGCTGACAAGCAGCAGGAACGCGGCCGGCACCGTCCTTCTTAATAGTCCATGACCTAGAGACATGGCTGCACCGACACCGCTTTGGCACTGGGTTTATAAAAGGCAACCGTCACAGGTATTGTAGCTAATAATCAAACTAACGGAATAACGGGGGTGCCAGGACCCATTCTCAGGGTTGTTCCGGGCACTGGACGCGTATGGGTCGGACCCAGGTCTGTGGGCGTAAAATCTGCAACGAGGTGTGAGAAAAATGGCTCTGCCGGGGGCTCGCGGCGGGCCTAGAACCCGCCGCAGACGGGCAGGACGGCGTCGTGCCCCAGGATGAACTCGGCCATCCGCTCGCAGGGCATGACCTCGATCCCGTCGATGAGGTCGTCGAGGGTGAGCCCCCGCTCCTCCAGGGCCTCGGCGTCCACGTAGACCTTGGCGCCAGACTCCACCGCGTGGATGAAGTTCTCCTCGTTGGATGGCATCTCGATGGCCTCGGACCACTGGTCCTTGACTACGTTCCAGACCCCGTCCTCGCACAGGACGACGTTCGAGGTGAGGCCGTACATGTTGCCCACCGAGGCCAGGCGGATGGCGGCGAAGGCGTCCTCCCGTCCGTAGGCGGGGTGGCGGATGATGATGCACTGGTTCTTGATGGTCATTCCCTCACCTCCTAGAACGATATGTGGACCAGGCGGTCCGACCTGGTAACGTATCTCATGTAGTCCTCTACCAGCTTGCCGAAGACCGCGCCCTCGACGAGGTCCTCCGGTCCGTATCCCCTGGCGACGGAGCAGGTCCTGCAGGCGGCGACGTTGAGGCCCCTGCCGATCAGCTCCTCGGTCATGGTGGCCAGGTTGGGGAAGTTCTTGGGCGCCTGCTTCCTGTTGAGCACGGTGACGCCCTCGCCGAAGCAGAACAGGTTCACGCGGTGGCCCTTCCGTAGGGCGGCGTCGGCCAGCTTGAGGGCCTTGTAGGGGCCGGTGGTCATCATCGCCCCCGTGGTCAGAAGTATGGTGAGCTCTCCCATCTCGTCACCTCACAGCACGATGTCGTACTCCTCCATGATCAGGTCGACCATGCGCTCGTAGTCCACCAGTTCCACGCCCTCCATCGTCCTGCCGGCGAGGCCCCGTGCATCCACCGACTGTCGCAGGGCGTACACCTTCACGCCGGCGTCGAGGAGCTTGCGTCCGTCCCCGGTGGCGGCGAAGTACACCGCGTCCTGCATCAGGACGGCCCCCGCCTCGGGCGCCGTTGCAGCGACCTGCAGATGGCGCTCCAGCGAGCAGTCCGCCGGGGATTGGTTGAGCATCATCAAGACCTTCTTGTCCGTCACGTCGTCACCGCCTTCGTCGTGTCCCCGTCGATGTCATGGGTTCCGGGTCTCGCACTCGCCATCGTGGAGCTGGGCGCAAGAGTCGCAGGGGTTCGCCTTGGTCCCCTCGGTGGAGTCCTCGGGCACCTCGCCCGACAGCCGCTTCTCGTAGTCCTCGATGGCGGCCTTCAGGCCGTCAGCGGCCAGGTTCGAGCAGTGCAATTTCACCCTCGGCAGACCGTCCAGCTCCCCTGCCACGTCGTCGCGGGAGATCTCGAGGGCCTGGTCGATGGTCCTGCCCTTGGCCATCTCGGTCACCATGGACGAGGTGGCAACGGCGGCGGCGCAGCCGAAGGTCTGGAACTTGATATCCTTGATGCGCCCGTCCTCTACCCGGATGAATATCTTCATCACGTCGCCGCAGACGGGGTTGCCCACGACGCCGATGCCGTCGGGGTTGTCCATCTCCCCCATGTTGCGGGGGTTCATGAAGTGGTCCTTCACCTTGTCGGAGTACATTTTGATACCTCGTGAACCTCATATCTCCCCATTGTCCCGCGCGTCCGAGTACAGGGGTGACATTGCTTGGAGCTGCTTGACGATGTCCGGGAGGGCCTCCACGAAGCCGTCCACGTCCTCCTGGGTGGTCCATCGGCCCATGCTGCACCGGAGGGAGCCGTGGGCGTCCTCGTGCTTGAGCCCGATGGCGATGAGGGTCCGGGAGGGCTCCAGGCTGGTGGAGGAGCAGGCCGAGCCGGTGGACACCTCGAAGCCCAGGGCATCGAGCCTCAGCATCATCGACTCGCCCTCGACGTACTTGATGCCGAAGTGGGCGTTGTGGGGCAACCGTCGGTCGCCCCGGGGGCCGTTCAGGTAGGCCGTCGGGGTGTTGTCCAGCACGCCGTCGATGAGGCGGTCCCGGAGGGCCCGCAGCTTGGGCACCTCGTCCTCCATGCCGTCGCGGCACAGCTCCACCGCCCTGGCGAAGCCCACGTTGCCGGCCACGTTCTCGGTGCCCGACCGGTGATTGAACTCGTGGCCCCCGCCGTGGAGCAGCGGGGTGGGCTTGATGCCCTTCCTGATGTAGAGCATGCCCACGCCCTTGGGCCCGTAGATCTTGTGGCTGGAGGTGGCCAGCAGGTCGACGTGGAAGGTGTTGACGTCGATGGGCACCTTGCCGAAGGTCTGGACGGCATCGGTGTGGAAGATGACGTTCCTGGCCTTGCAGATTGCGCCGATCTCGACGATGGGCTGGATGGTGCCGATCTCGTTGTTGCCGTGGATGATGCTGACCAGGGTGGTGTCGGGCCGGATGCTGGCCTCCACCTCGACGGGGTCGACGAACCCCTCGGTGTCCACGGGGATGAGCGTGACGTCGTACCCCTCCTCGCGCTTGAGGAACATGGCGGAGTTGTAGACCGCCGAGTGCTCGATGGAGGAGATGATGATGTGCTTGCCCCGCCTGCGGTAGCGGTGGGCGATGCCCTTCACGGCCAGGTTGTCGCTCTCGGTCCCGCCGCTGGTGAACACGATCTCCTCCGGCTGGGCCTTGATGAACCCGGCAATGGTCCGTCGGGCGTCGTCCAGGGCCTTATGGGCCTCCAGGCCCTTCTGGTGGAGCTCGGAGGCGTTACCGTACATCTCCGTGAAGTACGGCATCATGGCCTCCACCACACGGGGGTCTGTCCGGGTCGTGGCTGCATTGTCAAAGTACGAGATGTCCATCGTTCCACATCCAGGCATCAAGGGATGTCGTGCGGACGAGTATGCGACATGTTGGTAATATTTGTTTAGGTCGCCCGAGAAACCGATGGCACACTAGGGCCGGGGCGATGCCAGATAGTGAAGCTGGGGTCGACCTACTCCTCTTTCTCCTCGGTCCCATCTGCGGCCCTTGCCTCGGCCTCAGCGGCTGCTGCCGCCTTCTTCGCCTTCCTTCCCTTGACGCCCTTGGCCGTGCCCTTCACGACCTTGGACGCGACCTTTGCCTTGATGATCCTCCTCGGCATCCTGTTCTCCTCCGCCTTGGAATGGTCCTATGATACTTGAATTTGGTGCCGTTGACCGGGACGAGGCCATATCGGTCCTGGCAGCCCTGCCTGCCTATGGTGGTCCGTGCACTAGTTCTCCGCAGTGAGGGCAGTTGGGATGGCCCTGGTACAGCTGCCCGCCACAGTACCGGCATCTGCCAGGCGGAGGTGGCGCGTAACCCTGTGGGGGATGGGTCCCGTAGGGGTTGCCATAGGGCTGGTTCATCTGATAGGATGGTGGGCGTGGGTCGATGTCCCCAGCGACCTCTTGGATAGCATCCTTGACGACCCTGAGGCCACCTTGGGAGAGAAAGTAGAAGATGACCAGGATGGCGGCGGCCGCTAGAACGACGGGAAACAGGGCAAAGACGACCCCGTATGAGAGGAGGATGGCCACGGCTATCATGACGAGGATGGCGAGTGCACAGAACAGGGCCCAGTAAAGCCGCTTTCTGATGAGGGACTGTCTGGGATCCCGGTCCAGAGCCATGGTCACACATTGGGGCGAAACGATACATATCCATTTCGGTCGCGGGTTAGCAGATCGATGTTGTAGGCCCATCAAGGGATGTCCAGGCGTCTTGAAGGGACCGGGGCGCTGCAGTGGGGGCAGTTCGTCCTGCCAATGAACAGGGTCCCTCCGCACTCGGCGCATTTGCCCGGCACTTCCTTCGAGTAGGTGCGGGGCGGGGGCGCGTCGGGCGAGCTGGAGACGGTCAATGGTGCCAGAGGGTATGCCCGGGGACCTGGATGCATCGGGTCGTTCTCGTCCGGAGTACCCTGTCCCGCCTCACGGACGTAGTGGGATTGGGGGCTTTCCACGGTGGTCTCTTCCTGTCCAGGATGGCGTCGGTTGCCATGGTCGTCGTACCTGACCACGAGCACGGACCCCGAGAGGATCCAAGCGATACCGAAGAGGACCATCATGCTCATGATGAGCGTGGTTCCCCACTCCTCCCAGTACATTCCCTTGATCACCAGCCCCATGAAGATGATGGCTATGCCCTCGTAGACCATCGATGCTCCACTGAGAGCGTTGCGCCCACGGGGGATGAACTGGTCTGGCCCGTTGTCGCCCTCGCCCATCGAGATATGATTGACGATGCAGGATACATTAGCGTTTTGGTACACCGCAAGGTTTATTGTCGAGGCTGCCCCTCCCAGCTCGGTGATGATATGGCAGACCTGGAAGAGACCTTGATACCCCTGGTGCGAAGCACGCTCTCGGAGGTGCTCCAGGCGGAGGGCCTGGTCACCGAGGCCATGCGCGACCTGATCCGCGACGAGATCAAGGCCTACATGAAGGCCAAGCTGGAGGAGGACCCCGTCCTCAAGCAGGAGATAAAGGACGCGCTCACCCTCTACCTAGAAGCGCGCGCGAAGGAGATGCTCGCGACGGTGCGCCTCGCCAAGGCGGGGACGAAGATGTCCTTCGCGATGCTCCCCGAGAACCTCAAGGACGATATCAAGGGCGAGATCGTCGGGATGTTCGAGGCGGAGATCGCCGAGTTCATGGAGCGCGTCTAGGCGCCCTTCCGTCCGGCACTGGCCTCCACCATGGCCAGGTTGCTCTTCTTGAGGCCCAGCGCCAGCAGGGCCGTGATGACGGCGCCCACGGCCAGGACCCAGTACGCGCCGGTGAAGCTGCCCGTGGTGTCGGCGACGTATCCCACGAACAGGGGCGCGAAGGCGCCGATGCCGTCCCGGGTGAGGAAGGTTATGCCGAAGAAGGTGCCCCGCACCTGGGGTGGAGCCACGTCGGCGATGGTGGCGTTGACCACGGACATCAGCAGCAGGAAGCAGAACCCGAAGGTGGTCACGCCCAGGACCAACATCCAGGGCGCGGTGGCCATGATGATGAGGACGATGGAGCCCGCGTTGGCCAGGGAGGCGAGGAAGATGGGACGACGGGCCGAGTAGCGGTCCTTCATCCAGCCTCCCAGGGGCTCGGCGAAGATGCCCATCAGGTACAGCATGCTGAGGAAGCCCCCGGCGAGGATGAGCCTGAGGGCGGGGTCGTCGCTGGGAAGGTCGTCGCCCCGCTCATCAAACAGGAAGGTGGGCAGCGTGTCGGCGAGGCCGTGGAAGTAGAACCCGCGGAACACCGTTATCAGTATCACGACGAGGACCAGGAACGTTAGCATGGTGCGAAGGCTGGTCTTGTAGTCCTCCGCGCTGGTCTTGGCCACGGTCTCCTCAGATGCGGCCTCCAGCTCCTCAAGGTCGACCACGGCCTTCTGGTTCTTGCCGGGGCCGGTCCTCTCGTTCGTGCCGTTGGCGCTCCTCAGCACACCCGAGCCGAAGATGAAGATGACCAGGCCGATGAACACCAGGCCCAGGCAGCCCCACACGACGAAGGCGACCCGCCACCCGAACCAGACCGCGATCATGGCGGTGAGGATGGGGGACAGGAGCCAGCCCAGGTTGCCCCCGATGCCGTTGATGCCCAGGGCCTTGCCCCGGTGCTTGGGTCCGAAGACCTTGGAGATGTAGGAAAGGCCCACGGGGTGGTAGAAGCCCAGGCCGACGCCCAGGAGCACGAAGCAGGCCAGGAGCATGTAGAAGTTGACGGAGAGGGCGACGCCGAAGGACGCTACGGTTGCGATGGCCAGGCCCAGGGTGAGCATCTTGATGGCCTCGTACCTGTCCGCCAGGTAGCCCGTGGCCACCGCGACGATGCCGTAGGTGAAGAGGGTGAAGGTGATGGGGGCGAAGCGCTGGACGTTGGACTCGTACCCGAACTCCTCGCCGACGAGGAATGCCACGGCGACGTACGCCACCAGCATGACGTGGGTGACGAAGTGGGCGCCCGTCAGGAACGCCAGGAGGATGGACTTGTCCCTCGTGAAGACCGCCGCGTGACCACCACCTATGGCTGGGGCTGAATCGCCCTTATTGTATTAGTTATGATTGCTGGGCTCACCTGGCGCCGACGATGGGTCGGTGCTGGCCCCCTCCGGCTCCACCCTTTGGACAACCCGAGAGCACTTATTAAATACCCGTCGGGACAAGTGTGTCGTCGGTCACGTGGGGTCCATGTGGGTAAGGTACTGCACTGTCCTGTTGGTGTTCATCCTCCTCTTCCCCTTCCCGTCCAGTGACATCCATGTCGGGGCGGGGGATGTGGGTGATGGAGGTTCGAGGGCGAGCGCGACCATCGATGGGTTCATCCTCAGGCCTCCCGAGTCACCACCCACCCAGAGCGTCCTGCGCAACGATTCCGATGCCCTCTCGCCGGACCTTGTCGTCGGGGCCAACGGCACTGTCCATGCAGTGTGGGTAGAGACATTCAATTTCCACAAGAGGGAGGTCCGCTACAGCAGGTCATACGATGAAGGTGGCAATTGGACCAAGAGCGTTGCCCTATCGACGAACCTGATGATGTACACCGAACTGCCTGACGTCGTGGCTGATGGTAATGGGAACGTGGTGGTGACGTGGCGCGAGGAGATCGACTACAAGTACCTCTGTTACGTCAGAATGTCCAGGGACGGCGGGAGGTCATTCGGACCCGTTTCGGCCGTTCCGCCCCTCCTCAACTTCCCGGACTGCAATCATGCCCGTGCCGCGATCGCCGAGGACGGCAGTGCCTACCTGGTATGCTCCAACTCCAGGGAGAGGGATACCTCGGCCTCTGACCACTATGCCCTTGGCCTGTGCTCCATCGACGGTAGCGGACGCCCCAGCTCTCAGCGGCTGCTTAGCGAACTGGGCTGGTCCTTCCAGACTGTGACCCTGGACGTAGGCTCGCTCAACAATAACGAGCTGGTGTGCGCCTACACGTACAACAGAAAACCATACATTGCGACGGTCCCTGTCAATGGCACCACCTTTTCGGGAGACCCTCTACCCCGGTCAGGCATCACACCCACCAGTTGCATGATGGAGCTGATCCGATATAACGACGAGACCCACGTTCTCTTTGTGACGAGGAATGGGTCCCGTGCGTACCTGGACCACGCCTGGGCCAAGGACGGCGACACGGTCTTCTTGAAGGAGCACCTCCTCAGGAAAACGTTCGGCCCAAGTTCTCTGATACCCTACTTCCTCCTCGACGTCGCGATCTCGGAGGACGGAAGGCTTCAACCATTGGTCGGGACGTCCTACAACGATACGGTTCTGCTACTATCACGGTCATTGACGGAACTCTCCGATGGACCGATAGTGCAGGAGTTGTACATCGATGAGCACGATCATAGAGATGGCGGGAGTCTGGCGCCCATTCCAGGTCCGGGAAACACAACGCTGCTGAGCATCCCCATCGTTATCGAAGGTGGGGCTCCCTGGGACCATGTTATCGTTCCCGAAGCCATGGTCTGGAACTGGACCTCGATGACGGAGGAGGTCGCATCATACCTGGGAGGGGATGCCATGTACGTCTCCGACCGTACCGACGTACATGTAGCATACGGTCCTGACGGCACGGTCCACACGGCGTGGTGCGAGCCACGTGGCTACTCAGTCTACGAATGGAACGATGAGAACGTCGTGTACTACTCACGTAGGCCAGTAGGGTCTTCTGACTTCGAGACCCCCGTCCGCCTCAACCCCTCGAACATGTCCAATTCCATCACCGCTGCTCTGGATATCGGTGTCAGCACGAATGGGACCATCTACATCGTCTGGTTCCAGTACGATGACTTTGGCCAACCTTACGCTCCAAGTACCCCCCTCGTTGGTACCTTCTCCATCGACAACGGGACCACCTGGTCGGAACCTGTCGTCGTCGTTGATTTAAGATACAACGCCGACCCCGCTTCTCACGATGAGGTGATCAACATCGAAGCTGCCCCCAACGGGACGATGTTCCTCACCACGCTGGTGGACTGGCCGCTGGACTGGGACGTCCGTAGGACTCTTGTGTTGGTCGCTTGGAACGACGACTTCGATGTCTTCATCTATAAGGGGTTACAGACCGTGACCATTTACGGGTATCGTTACGATATGATCAGCGGAGCCTCCTTAGCTATCTCCTCAGAAGGCAACCCACATGTTGTGTATTTCCATTGGAACTCGCACCCAGAGAGCATGGGGCAGATCAGGTGGTTGAGATCACTGGATGGTGGGTTCACTTGGGAATCCCCCATGAACCTGACGAATAGCATTGTTCAACGGACCCCTTTCAGAGGGGTGATCGCCCTGGGCTCCGATGAGCGTATCACGATGGCCGTCACGACCCCGGACGAATCGGATAGGCCCCTCAACACCTCCCTCCGATGGTTGATGAGGGACCTTGACGAGAACCTGAGAATCTTCAGGGAAGTCGTGGACAATCGTTCGCTTCCATCTCCCATCCACGGCGCTATCAGTATCCGAATGGACCCGGACAACTCATCGACGATAACTTACCTGGGGGTGGACAATTCTGCGGCTTCCGGAGGGTCCGGCCGGTATTCGACGAACCTATATTCGGTGCACGTTGATAGCACTGGGGCCGTAGGGTCACCAATGCTCCTCTCAGAAGACCCAAGCGGAGCCCAGCTCGACCTCGAGGTGCATTACAGCGTTGTGCTCGACTCGTGCTTGGACATGTGCTATGAATCGAACGGTGCCCCCGTCATCGGCGCTATCCTTGTTGATGACGAGGCGGGTCGATTGGGGGTGTACGTCTGGCGGACGAACCACTTGCCAGCGCTCCAGAACCTCTCGGAGACCGATGGTGAATGGGTCTTGGGACCGGACATCTCCCTCGCCGTCAGGAATGCCATCGACCCCGACGGGGACGACCTGGAGTACCTTTTCACCGTATGGGCTCCCGACGGGTCCTTCAATCTGACAAGTGGATGGATATCATCGAACTCATTCTCACCAACGGGGCTGGACCACGGCGAGTACTGCTGGTCGGTCGAGGTGAGGGACCCCTATAAGTGTGTTGGCTCAGACCCAGGCTGGTGGTTCCGGTACGACGGAAGGGGACCATCGGCCGATGCAGGCGGTCCTTATCTCACCAGGGAGGGCAGCCCCGTCCTCCTTTCCGGATCGGGCTCGTCGGACGACGGCCCGTTGACCCTGTGGGAGTGGGACCTGGACGGTGATGACGTCTTCGAGCACGGGGGTCCGAACGCGACGATGGTGTTCCCAGCCGTCGACGACTTCCGGGGGAACATCACCCTGAGGGTGACCGACGAGGCGGGCAGGCAGGACACCGATGTCACGTACCTGCTGGTGGAGAACGTCGCCCCCGAGGTGGTCGTCGAGGGCCGTTGGGTGGTGGAGGCCGGGCAGGTCGTGCGCTACCGGGCGACGGTGACGGATGTGGGTGTGGAGGACGAGCTCACCGTAACATGGTACATGCCTGACGGCGAGACCCTGGTCAGGGACTCCGCGGTCTTGGAGTTCCAGTTCCCCGGGCAATTGCTCCTGGGTGTGAGGGTTGAGGACGACGACGGGGGTGTCGTATACGTCCAACACTACATCACGGTCAGGGGAAAGCCCTTGTCGGTCGAGATCCATCATCCCGGTTCCGTGTGGCTCGGTGAGGAGTACAGGGCCTATGTGACGGACAACTACCCCCAGCCCCTGGAGACGTTGAAGGTCACATGGTACATCGACGGCGAGGTCATCTGGATAGGCCGTGAGATATGGCGGACCGAGGAGGAGGCTGGTGACTTCAAGCTGAGCGTGCTGGCCGAGGACCCGGATGGTAACTACGCGACGGCGGTCAAGCCCATCAGGGCTCGGGAGGGGCTGGAATCCGTCATGGTACTGGGTTCCCAGGAGCACAATCAGACGGCCATCACCATCGTCTGGTCGATGTGCTACCAGGCCTACGCCTTCGACCGGTACGAGGTGGTGATCTCGACCGTGCCCATCACCAGCCCACCCAACTCGCACACCGAATGGAAATGGGAGGTCGATCCTCTGACGGAGAGATGGTACACCGTACGCGAACGGGCGTCCACGGTTGTCACATTCACCGGCCTGTCGCCCGACACCACTTACTACATCCGTGTCGACGTGGTGGGCGACGGACAGCGGTCGTTCTCCAACGTCTTCGCCGTGAGGACGATGATGGAACCGCCCCCTCCGGAGGAGGCACCTCCGGACGATGGGGATGGGAAATGGACCGTTCCCGGACTGTTCATGGTCATCGTCCTGGTGCTGGTGGTGATGATCACCGTCGTGGCGACGGTGATGTACATCCGGTATCGTGAAGGGGTGGATTGAAAGAAAAAAAAATGGACCTGGCTGGCCGCCGGCCTTGGCCTCGCGCCTTCGCTAGGCCGGACCGGGCGGTTCCCGGTGGTTACCTGCCGGTCCGGCGGGACCGGCGTCCCTTTGGGGCGTCGGGGGGTCTCGAAGCAGGGCGCTCAGCCGAACAGGGCGGAAAGCCCAGCGGCGGCGTCCTCTTCGGAGACCTTCTTCTCCTCCTTCTCCTCTTCCTTGGGGGCATCCTTGGCGGCGGCGCCCTCGGCGGCTGCCGGGGCGGCGGCGGGGGCGGATGCGGCGGGAACCGCGACGGCCGTTGCGACGGCCTCGTCGATGTCCACACCCTCCAATGAGGTGGTCAGGGCCTTGACGCGGGTCGAGTCGACGCTGACACCAGCGGCCTTCAAGACCTTGGTGACGGAGTCATCGGTCACGTCCTTCCCTGCGGAGTGGAGGAGCAGGGCGCTGTATACGTACTCCATGTTCTTTACCTCCATTTCTTCGATAGCGATATACTTCGGTAAGTCTCATCCGAACAAGGCGGACAGGCCGGCGGCGGCGTCCTCCTCGGACACCTTCTCCTTCTCCTCCTCGTCCTTCTTGTCCCCTTCCTCGTCGGGCTTGGCCTCGTCGGCGGGGGCCTCCGAGGGTGCAGGGGCCGCGGCGGTGGCGGCGGCCGCGGAGCCCAGGGCCTCCTCGAGGTCCTCGTCCAGGGCGTCGGGTATGCTGGACGCCAGGGCGAGCATCCTGCCGTGGGCGCGGGCCAGGATGGGCTCCACCGTCTCGGGGGTCATGATGCCGGCCTCGATGGCCAGGTTGAAGCCGTAGGTGTGGCCCTTGGTCAGCAGGGGCCTGATGGTGACCTCGTTGAAGACCTGGGCGTTGACGGCCAGGTTGAAGGCCGCGGCGGCGCCGAAGGCGAACTGGCCCAGCAGGGCGTCGGTGTCCACGTCCAGCACGTCGGGCTTGTAGAGCGTGCCGTCCTCGAAGGCGGCCTGCAGGTCCAGGCCGAGCATGAGGGGCAGGATGTCAAGGCGGGGCAGCACGGCGGCCAGGTCCTTGGGGATGGTCTCGCCGGCGGCGACCAGCACCTTATCCTTCTTGATGACCACCTTGCCCCGCTCGATGGCGGCGGGGATGCCGACCTGCTGGAACTCCCGGATCACGGGGCCGGGCTTGAAGCTGGTGTCACCGGCCTTGATGACGATGTCGTTGGGGGCCTCCTCGCCGCCCTTGGCGGGCGAGGCGGTCTTGGTCCTCTCCATCATCTTGTAGAGCTTGAAGGGGTTCTCCTCGGTGAACACCAGGCCCACCTGGCCCTCCGAGGCATCCTTGAGGCCGTCGATGCCGGGGCGGGTCTCGGCCGCCTTGTCCAGGGCCATGTCGATGAGGGTGCGCTTGGTGACCAGCAGGCCGACGCGACCCCTCAGTCTGGCCCGCATCTTCGACAGCTGCTTGGCGGGGATGCCGTGGATGTTCACGATCCCGACCACGGGGCTGGAGACCATGGCGTCGGTGAGCTCCTCGACCCGGTCGATCTTCCACTGGGTTGCATGGGCCATCTTGTCACCTCCTAGTTGATCCTCACAGAGGGTCCCATGGTGGTCTTTACGTACACCGACCCGATGTTCCCCGGTCCGCGGGGCGTCTTTGATTCTATCCGGCGCATGATCTCCATGATGTTGACCGTGATGTCCTCGGGGGACATCTTGGAGGTCCCCACGGGGATGTGCATCGTGGTCTTGTCACGGCTGCGCACCCGTACGGTGTTCTTCAGGTTGGCCACGATCCCCGAGGGGTCCGTGCCAGGGGGCAGGGGCCGGGGCATCTTGCCCGGTGGGCCCAGGAAGGCGCCCAGCCTCTTGCCAATGGTGGGCATGAGGGGGGCCTCCGCCACGAAGTAGTCCACGGTGCGCACCAGCTTGCGTGCGCCGCGGCGGTCGTCGGCGATGCTCTCGATCTCATCGGGCTGTATGACCACGTCGGCCACGCCCCTGGCCTTGAGCACCATCTCACCGGAGCCGATGACCGCGATGCGCTGTTCCTTGCCACGGCCCTTGGGGAGGATGATCTCCTCGTTGATGCGGTTGGCAGGGATGGACATGTCTATGTCGCGTAGATTCACGGCTAGTTCTATCGTCTCCGAGAACTTGCGTGGAGGCGCATTCTCCATGGCCTCCTTGACCTTCTTCGATACTTCTGCATCCTTCATCCACGGCACCTCGGTAGTTCACGCGGGCCCCTTCGTGGGTCCCTCCTACGCGTTGGATGTCGGCTACTCGCCGAGGGCAGCGTCATACGCGCCCTCTTTAATAAGCTTTTGGGCCTCCTTGGGTGGCTTTCCGTCGATGTATATCCCCGACGACACGCAGGAGCCCGTGACCTCCAGGGCCCTGTTCTTCAAGGTGGCTCCCAGGAGGCTGTCCCCCTTCATCTCGCAGATCCTCACCAGCTGCTCGATGGTCATGTCGCCGGCCTTGTCCGTGCGGGGGTTGGATGCGCCCTTCTCGATGCCCAGCTCGTCCTTGATGAGGGCGGAGATCGGGGGCGTGCCGATCTCGATCTCGTAGGACTTGTCGTCGGCGATGGTGATCTTGACGGGGACCTTCATCCCCTTGAACGCGCCGGTCTTCTTGTTGATGTCGTTCGCGACGTTCATGATGTTGACGCCCAGGGGGCCCAGGGCGGGTCCCAGCGGCGGGCCGGGGCTGGCCTGGCCTCCGTCGATGAGCACCTCGATTATCTCAGGCATCTCACTTCAGCTCCTTCTCGATGACGCGGACGTGGTCGCCGCGCACGGTGATGGGTATCGATATCATGGCCTCGAAGAGCTCGACGGTGATCTCCTCGCGGGCCTCGTCGATGTTCTGCACCCGGGCCTTCTCGCCCTTGAAGGGGCCCGCGATGAGCTCGACGATGTTGCCCTCGACGATGCCAGAGACAAGGGGCTTGGGGGCAAGGAAGTGCTCTATCTCCTCCATGGAGATGTTGCCCGCCTCGCCCCGGACGATGCCACGGACCTTCTTGACGCCCTTCAGCAGCTCCTGGAGGGCGTCGGGGTTGGTGGCCTCTATGAAGATGTAGCCCCTCATGGGCTGGGGGCAGAGGATGGCGAAGAGCTCGGCGCCCTTCCTGATGGTCTTGTTCTCGATGGCGTCGGCCACGATGCGCTCGTGACCGATGGAGGTCTTGACGGCGTAGATGGTGTTCTCGTACACCGGCTCGTCGGGGTCGAAGACGATCTCGTCGGGGGTGTCCTCGACCTTCCCCTCCTCGTCCAATTGCGGTGCGGCCTCCAGGGTGTCGGGGGTCTCCTCGGGGACCTCTGGATTGAGGTCATCGAGGCTTGGCTCCTTCCCTTCAGGCCCTTGCTCGTCTTCGAAGTTCATGGTGACCTACCTCAACCTTCCATCGTATTTGAGGTTTCCGCACCCCCGTCATGGCCACCCTTCAGAAGGGTATCAGGCCGGTCACGTAGGTGTCCAACAGATCCAGCATCCCGGTCCACATCTTGTATATGGCGAAGCCCAGGGCGCCGATGAGTATCATCCCGATGAACGTCACCTGGAGGGTCTTGATGAACTCGTCGTGGGTGGGCTTGACGGCCATCTTCAGGACGCGGCTGTACTTGTTCGAGCGCAACCGCTCGGTCATGCCCTTCTCCATGCGGTCCTGTACTTCCCAGGTGCGTTCAAGGATGTCCATGCCTAATACCTCGGGGGTACCCGCGGGAAGGCCCTCATCGTACGAAGTCCAGGTCCAGGTGCTCCGGTCTGCCGCCGCGGCGGCCCGCCGGACCCAGGATCTGCTTGGACTTCACTCCAACGATGACCAGCATCACGCGGATGGTCCTCTCAAGGGCTGGGTCAATGGCGGCCCCCCATATAATCCTTGCGTTGGGGTTGATGCGGCTATGGACCTCCTCCACGACCTTCTGGGCGTCCGTGACGGTCATGTCGGGTCCGCCGGTGACGTTCACCAGTGCACCGGTGGCATCGCTGATGTCCACGTCGAGGAGCGGTGAGTGGATGGCCATGCCGATGGCCTCGGTGGCGCGGTCCTCGTCGGAGGCGTCGCCGAGGCCTATCATGGCCACGCCGCCGGAGCGCATGATGGTCCGGATGTCGTTGAAGTCAAGGTTGACCAGGCCAGGTTTGGTGATGATCTCGGTGAGGCCCTTGATGGAGCGCATCAGCACCTCGTCCGCCACCTTGAACGCCTGGTTGAGAGGCAGTCTGGGGTTGATGGTGAGCAGCTTGTCGTTGGGGATGACGATGGCGGTGTCCACCAGGTGGCGGATCTTCTCCAGCCCGTACTCGGCGTTCTCCATCCTGACCATTCCCTCCGAGGCGAAGGGCAGGGTCACGATGGCGATGGTGAGGGCGCCCAGGTCCTTGGCGATGCGGGCGAACACCGAGATGGCCCCGGTGCCGGTCCCGCCGCCCAGGCCGCAGGTCAGGAACACTATGTCCGCCCCGGACAGGTGGGCCTTGATCTCGTCCTCGACCTCCTTGGCGGCCTCCTCCCCGATCTGGGGGAGCGCGCCCGCGCCCAGGCCCTTGGTCAAACGTCGGCCCAGGAGTATCTTCCGGGGCGAATGGATGGTCAGGAGGTGCTGGGCGTCCGTGTTCGCAGCGAACATCTCGGCGCCCGCTACTCCCTCCTCCACCATGCGGTTGATTGTGTTGCAGCCAGCGCCTCCGATGCCGACGATCTTGATGTTCGTGCGCAGGGATTCGAGGACCTTCTCCAGCTCTGCGTCGTCCGCACCGGGTCCGGAATAACCGGACGTTGCTGGCGGCTCCTCGACGGGGCTACGCGATAGAACCTCCCTAACGATGGTCTTTATGTTGCTCCCTCCTCATAAATGGTATTCTATTTAATAGGGACAAGCCACTATATCGCTTCGGCGAATTTATAGATTTGGGTGACAATCGCGACGGCTAGCTAGCTCTGGCCTCACCCTGATGGGCTGGTCGTTCGGGGGCGGCGTGTGGCGAGGGTCCTAACGGATGAAGTCGAGCCCGATGTCGTTGTCGGATGCGCCATAGCCGCGGTCCGCCCTGCGCTGCACCTGCTTGTACCTGGGCATCGCGGCATCCCCCGTCGGGGTGCCGTGCTCCAGGTGCTCCTCGAGGAGGCGGGACTTGACCCCGGTGATGACCAGCATCACCCGGAGCTCCCTCTCCAGGGTCGGGTCCACCGACGCGCCCCAGATGATCCGGGCGCCGGGATTGATGTGATCGGAGGTTATCTGTACCACCTTCTCCGCGTCGGAGACCGACATGTCGGGTCCGCCCACAACGCTGATCAGGGCGCCGGTGGCGCCCGCGGTGTCCACGTCCAGCAGCGGTGAGTTCAGGGCCGCCTCCACCGCCGTCTTGGCCTTGTCCTCGGGGTCGTCGGACACGCCGATGCCGACCATGGCCAGTCCCCCCGAGCCCATGATGGTCTTCAGGTCGTTGAAGTCAAGGTTGACCAGGCCGGGCTTGGTGATGATCTCGGTGATGCCCTTGATGGAACGCATCAGCACCTCGTCGGCCACCTTGAAGGCCTTGTCCAGGGGCAGCTTGGGAGCCACCTCGAGCAGCTTGTCGTTGGGGACCAGGAGGACGGTGTCGGCGAACTTGGTGAGCAGGTTCAGGCCCCACTCGGCGTTGTCGGTGCGGTTGCGCCCCTCGACGCTGAAGGGCATGGTGACCACGGCCAGCACCAGGGCGCCGGCGTCTCGGGCCAGCTTCGCGACGAAGGGCGCCGCGCCGGTGCCGGTGCCGCCGCCGAGGCCGCACGTGACGAAGACGATGTCCGCCCCGGAGAGGTGCTTGCGCAGCTCGTCCTCGGCCTCCTTGGCCGCCTCCTCCCCGATGTGGGGCTCGGCGCCTGCACCCAGGCCCCTGGTGCACCGACGTCCGATGAGTATCTTGTGGGGCGCGTGCACGTTGAGCAGGTGGGCGGCGTCGGTGTTCAGGGCGAACAGTTCCGCCCCATTGATGCCGCTCTCGACCAGCCTGTTGACGGTGTTGGAACCGCCGCCCCCGCAACCGAAGATCTTGATGTTCACCCTGAGGGATTCGAGCATCTTCTCCAGCTCGAAATCATCAGGGGAAATACTGGGGTCCATGGGTATGTCCGAAGAGCCCTTGAGACGCTCCTCCTCCTGTGCCCGGTCCAAAGCCTCGCTTATGATAGATTTCAAGTGCATCACCACAGCGCTTGCGCGCCCATCACCTTGTTTTGGCAAGGCCGTACGCGGATATTAACCCTTCGGTGAGGATTCCGGGGAAGCTGGACCCACTGGCTCGTACGCTTTACCGGGAGCCTCCCGGGCTCCTCCGGCGACACGGCCCACAGGGCCGTGGGAGGGGGTGTACGGCAGCCCGGAACGGGGGTCGATCCACCCCCAACCCAGGGGGTAGCCAGGGGCGATTATTACCGCTGAAAATACGTCCCTTACCTATTTATACAGGTTGGCTAATGCTATCAAAAGAAGTCTGGGGGCTCCCCTCAGGAGCCCTTGAACAACAGTCCGGGAGCACTTGGAGGGTGTGAGGTCATGAAGAAAGGTAATATCGAAGGAAGGGAACCAAAGAGCGGACGTAGGATCAAAGGGGTCGGTGCACTGACCGTGTCCGTGGTCCTGTTCATGCTCGTATCGCTGATCATGCCCACCGTGAGCGCAGCTCCCGCCCCGGACCTGTTCGTCGACCCCTTGGACCTGTCCGTGGGACCAGAGCCCCTCGTGGAGGGCGTTCCTGCCACGGTGAGCTTCGTGGTCAACAACATGGGTGACCAGAGCGCCTTCAGCCTGAACATCTCCCTGTACGACCACGGCGAGCTGGTGGCCGACAAGTGGTTCAGGGATTGCATCATCGGTGAGAACATCACCGACACCCTCCCCTGGACGCCGCAGGCGGCCGGCACCTACGACCTCACCATCAGGGCCTGGTACGGTCCAGGCTCGACCAAGACCGACCAGAACTGGGATGACAACAACGGTAGCGTCAGCGTGACCGTGAGGTCGCGACCCGACGTGTACCTGACCTCCTCCGACATCACCCACACCGCCCCCGACCCCGACTACGTGGTCGACGGGGACCTGGTCACCGTCCGCGCCGTGCTGCACAACGCCGGGACCGCCGACGTGACCTCGTGCAACGTGACCCTCTGGGAGGCCGCCGTGGACGGCGGGGGCGAACGTGTCGCCACGCTGGCCGCCATCACCATCCCAGGCTCCGGCCAGGTAACTGTCAATCTGCCCTGGAACACCACCGGCTTCTCGGGCAAGCGGAACCTGTACGTCCGCGTCACCGACGTCCTGCCCACCGAGACCGCCTTCGCGAACAACGTGGCGACCATAAGCATAAAGGTCCACACCGTGGAGGACAAGGTCTTCGACGGCGTGGACAGGGAGATCATCTCGTCCTTCAAGATACAGTTCTTCATCACCGTCAAGGGTGGCGGCACCCTGACGATAACCGACGTCGGCAACGCCACGGTCTACCAGGACTACGGCGAGCAGTACGAGATCGAGGTGATGGACACTGGCAAGCTGATAATCGATGGTGGCATCCTCAACGCCGCCATGAACTACACCGTTTCGCTTACCGACTCCGCCGAGCTCCATCTGCTCAACGGCGCCGAGTCCAACGTGAGGGTGGTGGCCTCTGGCAATGCCAAGGTCTTCATACATGACAGCACCCTGGACGCGCCCACCATCGAGATGACCGGGGGCGCCCTAACTGCCTCCGGTTCGAACATCACCGCTGGCCGTCTGGACCTCTTCTACACCACCGTCGTGGTCGACTCCTCGAGCATCAGGACCGGGGAGACCATACGCATCGTTGGCCAGACCGCCTCGTTCAACGACACCGAGATCAAGGTGGCCCGAGAGTTCGAGGACATCGTTCTGGCCATCGAGGCCTTCCCGCAGCTGGAGGGCCACGACCCGGACACCAGGGAGGTCGAGATACTGCCCCCGGCACTGGTGGTCACGGACGGTGCCATGGTGGACCTGCGGAACGTCTCCGTCGATTCCACCATCTACATCACCTCCGAGGAAAGCAGCTACTGGACCTCCAACAGGCTCGACGCCGAGGGGCGCACCTCCGTCGTGAACGTGCACAGGTACGTGGTCGTCCAGGTGAGGGACTGGTTCGGCGAGGTCGTGCCGAACGCCGAGGTCCAGGTGATGGACTACTTCGACGACATCGTGATCATCAGCGGCACCACCAACCTCACCGGCGACGTGACGCTGGCGGTCAAGACCGACTACGTGACGGCCGCCCAGAAGCCCTACGTGGGGAACCTCAGGGTGAGGGCCTCCGCCTACGGCAGGAACTCCGACGACGTCTGGTTCGCCCACAGCAAGTACCCCGACATGGACTTCGAGAGCAACACGTTGTTCGTGGACATCGAGATGCCCCCCAACCCGCACCCGGACATGGGCCTGAGGTACAGGAGGTACGTGACCCCCCACCTGATAAAGAATGACGAGTCGAGCATGGACAAGAACATCATCGTCGACAACACCGTGCTCACGCTGTTGAACACCACCTTCACCCTGGAGCAGGAGTTCCCGTACCAGTGGTACATACTGATCACCGGCGAGCACGGCACCCTCAGGCTGCAGAACGCCACCATCATGAGCCAGTATCCCTTCAAGATCTACGTGGAGGAGAGCGGGACCCTCGTCATGAGCGAAGGGTCGGCGCTCCTCGACGTCCGGATCATCGCCAAGGACGATTCCAGCCTCGAGATAGTCGACGGCATCATAATGGGAGGCATCTTCACCGAGTGCCAGTCCATCGATATCGCCGGCGCCTCCCGCCTCACGCTCTCCCATACCCACATGGAGGCCACCACTGTCAGCATCACCGGTGGCTATGTCCACGAGCAGGCGGACATGTTGATCAAGGCCAACGACGTGATGCTGAGCGGCGTGGAGCTCTCCGCCGACTACGAGATCAGCGACACCGTGGGCGCGGAGGACCTTTGGGACATCACCCTCTACTTCGGATGGAGCATCCTCAACGACGAGGAGTACCTCTTGAACATCAGCGCAGGCTTCTTCGACTACTTCGCCGCCGGGTCCGAGATCACCATCGAGACCTCGAGGCTCAACATCATCGATTCCTTCGTCTACGCGATAGACACCAACATCAAGGTGCGTCGCTCAAGCACGCCCAAGCAGACGTCCATCGAGGGCAGCTGGATCGGCGGCATCAACCTGACGGTCATCTCCGACGACATGGTGGCCATCGACTCCCACTTCAACAGGGTGCTGGACAACTTCTCCGGCACCGACAAGATCCGCCTCGAGAGCGTGGAGGTCCCAGGGATCGTCTGCGAGGGCGAGGCCCTGGTGGAGCGGTACTGGTCCCTGACCGTCTACGCCTACGACGGCGCCGGGTCCGTGAGGCCCTGGGCCCTCCTGGAGGTGTTCTCCACCGAGACCAACGACAGGGTCTTCCCGCCCACGGGCGAGGAGGACCTGGAATCCAGCCGTACCAATTCAGCAGGCATGATAACCGTCTCGCTCCTGGCCAACGTGACCGACAGCACCGGGGACTACTTCGTGGGCTCCTACTACTTCTGGCTGGTCTACGATGGTCCCAACTTCGAGAACGACCCCGCCTACACCGAGACGAAGCAGGTGAACCTCAAGGGGGACAGCGTCTTCGAGGCCCGTTGGCCCATCGTGATAGCGCCCCTCGAGAAGGATATCATCTACTGCCTCTACACCGCAGAGGAGGCAGGCCCCTCCGTGGACATCAAGATGTACAACCACACCTTCTGGTCGGAGGAGGAGGCCGAGCAGTTCCTCAACGAGAGCGCCTACATGTCCTACGACAGGATCAAGTTCAACAGGACCATCATCCGGAACACCACCATCAGGATGACCTTCTACGCCTCGGCCAGGGTCAACGAGGTCTGGGAACCCCTCACGGAAGGCACGGTGAAGGTCTACGTGCTGACCACTCCCGACCCCAACCCCAACCGGCCCGCGACGGACTACAACGGCACGGCCCTCATCTACACCGTAGAGCCCCACCAGTTGGTGGACGGCATGGGGAACATCACGATATCCATTCCCAACGGTGTCAGCGTGTACCAGCTGTACATCGCCATCGCTGGTGGTGACTACGACCCGATCTTCGAGCCCATCACCGAGCGGTTCATGGACCTGGAGGTCAAGCACCCCCAGACCATCCAGATCACCAGCGCCAAGATACAGGAGTATCCCATCCACGTGGGCGATGCGATATCCATCATGGGCTCGGTCAGGTACATCTACACCGACGAGCCCGTCCTCTACGCCGAGATCGAGGTCACCGGGACCTACGTCACCCCCGGACGCGGCCTGACCAACATGGACGGGGGTTTCACCATCTCCATGCAGGCGCCGCTGCAGCCCCAGGAGAACGTCTCCCTCGAGATCATCGCGGTGGACCCCATCTCCGACGAGCAGTCCGCAATGATCATCAACTACGCCGTCGAACCTCCCTACGAGGCCGAGGATGTGGTAGAATTCCCGTGGGGATGGGTCATCGTCGGTATCATCGCCGCCGTGATCGCCTTCTCCATCGTACTGGGCGCGGTCATGATGTACCGCAAGCACTACGGCGAGGTGGTGGAGTGCGGCGAGTGCGGCGCCTTCATACCATCCAGCGCCACCTCGTGCCCCAAGTGCGGCATCGAGTTCGAGACTGACCTGGCCCGCTGCTCGGAGTGCGAGGCCTGGATACCTGCGAAATCATCCTCTTGCCCCGTGTGTGGAACCCCCTTCACCATCCAGTCCCTGGAGGAGGCGGTGGCCATGGAGGAGGCGGAGGAGGACGTGGCCCCCATCGACCAGCTGACCACCTCCACCGCCCAGCTGGCCCCCCTCACCCTTGAGGGCTCCACCCAGGCCTCCAAGTGGGGTGACAAGGTGGAGAAGCGCCGCCGCCGCATCAAGAAGCGGGTCAAGAAGCGCCTCACCGTCACCGATGCCGAGGGCAACCTGGAGGAGGAGGCCCCCGAGGAGGCGAAGGACCTGTTCGTTGGCGACGAGGGTGATGAGGCGACCCGCCTGCCCGGTCTGGGCGTGGACGAGTCCATGCTCTCCGACGACGAGCTCTCCAGGCTCCTGCCCACAGAGGACATGCTCAAGGAACTCATGCTGACCAGCGACCAGCCTCCCAGCGAGGCCGCCCTCGAGGGCGAGGCCGACGAACTGGCCGACGAACTGGCCGACGAGGAGGCTCCCGAGGCGGACGAGGCAGAGGCCGATGCCGATGCTGATGCCGATGCCGACGCGATGGAGGCGGGAATGGACCTGGAGGAGATCCCCTCAGAAGAGGGCGAGGTCCCCGAGCCTGACGCCGAGGACCTGGAGGAGATCCCGCCGCCCGAGGGGGCCGACGACGACCTGGACCTTCCCGAGGACGAGGAGACCATGCCCGGCCTTGGCCAGGTCCCCGACGAGGACAAGCCCGAGGAGGAGATGTACGAGGGACGCGAGCTGCTCAGCGAGCTGGGCCTGGTCGCCGAGGTGCCCAGCACCGCCGACCGGGATGAGGGAGGGGAACCCGCCGAGGAGGAGTCCCTCAAGGACCTGCTCACCGAGGAGGGGTCCAAGGAGACCCCCAAGCTCTGCCCCAACTGCGGTGGCAACTGGATCCTCTACAAGGACGGCGAGTACACCTGTCGCATCTGCGGCGAGAAGTGGTGAGGCGGGGGAGCGCCCCCCGTCCGTCACTCGTTACGGCACCAGCCTGCGGCCTGCATCTTCTGCAAGGGCTGCCCGGTGGGGATGGGCGCGCATTCCTTGACCCTTGGGGATGGTGATATGTCCAGGGTCGTGCAACCGGCCACCTGGGTGGATGAAGGGTCAGACACGATGCGGCCTCGGGGAACGCCCTGCCCCCGGGACCAATGATGCATGTGGAGGCGGCCGACGGCCTGGGATCAGGCCTGCGAACGTGGGCGGCGGCACGGTCGCGATGGGCTGCTGTGCGGTCACGTGGACGCCCCCATGTCAATGGGAGATATGGAGGGGAGGGTAGTCGCTGCCCCGCTGCACGGGACGTGCCTCTACGTTACCACGGTCAAGGACGATGGGGAGGGTCGGCTCGGGGGTGTCGTCGGTGCGATGGCGAAGGGGAGGAGGATGGGCTGTCCGATGATTGCCATCCGGACCCGTGACCCCCCCGCCTACTAGCTGCATGTCGATGGCGATGGGGACTGCGTTGCCCTGCCCCGAGCAGGGCTGTCGAGATGACGAATGCGGGCCCGATGGTGGTCCCCGATGGCTCTACATCTCGATGTCGGTCTTGATCAAGGCGTAGCCCAGGTCGAAGAACTGCACGTTCTTGATGTCCATGGTGATGAAATCGCCGGAGATGGACAGGACGAAGTCGGTGCCCGGCACCAGGCCGGCGTCGATCATGGAGTTGTTGAAGTACCGGGACCACGCGATGGTGTACTCGGTGATCATGGTCAGGTTGAGCCACTCAGGGGGGTTGAACCGGTGGGATGCGGCGGTGTAGGTCACCAGCTGGGTCTGGAACAGGATGGTGCTGGTGCCCTGTATGGAGGTCTCGATGCCCGATATTGTGATCTGGACGAAGGTGACCTTGACGACGGGCCCGAACTTCTCCACGGTGAACTGGGGTCCTATGCGCACGATCTCGCCGGCGCCCTGGTTGAGGATGAGGGCGCCGTTCTCGTAGGCGATCTCCTGGTTGACGTAGTACTGGTTGTTGGAGGTGTACTTCATCCCGCCGGTGGCGGTGATGTTGACCTCCCCCGACTGGTTCTTGACGTTGCAATAGTACTCCAGCTCGTCGTTGCGGAAGTGGTTGATGGAGAATGTGCCGGACGAGTCGGTGCCGAACATGGCGTAGCCCTCGGTGCCCAGGGACACAGGGTTGGCCACGCTGAAGGCGGTGTCGCCCTGCAGGATCTGGTTGTCGATGGTGGCCTTGATGTTGCCGAAGTCGGCGGAGACCTTGTGTATCTGGTTGGCCTCCCTCTTCTCCATCCAGACGGGCATCCAGACCGAGGTGACCATGGTCACCAGCAGGATCACGATGAGGATGGACAGCATGATGGCGACCACGCCGGCGGCGGCCTCGTCCTCTTCCCGGAGGTGGCATATCCTCCGTCTGAGGCGTCCTCCGCCGTGTCCAGCAGCCTGTCCCATCGACCTGGTCATTCCCGTCTTCCCCTTTTACAGCTTTCCCTATGGATGCAACATTTGATAATATCGGGCGATGTCCGCGTCGGACAGCGCCTTGTCGAATATGATGAGCTCGTCCACCTCGCCCTCGAAGTGTCTCCTGTAGATGCCGGAGTGGTACTGGGCGCCCACCGTCAGTCCCTGGGCGACGATGTTGATGTCCCCGGCGAGCGCGGTGGTGTTCTCGAGGGTGCCGTTGACGTAGATCTTGAGGGCGCCCTCGGCCGTGCTGAAGACGCCTGTGACATGGTACCATATGTTGGGCCCGGGCACCGTTGAGGACCACACCCAGTCCCGTCTCACGTCCGTGCGGACCGAGAACTCGAAGCCATCGTTGGTGTGACTCGTGCCTACGGTGTTCCCGTTGTGCTGGAGGGACCACTGGTTCTCGCCCTTGGCCGCGATGGTCGCCCAAGTTGTCCCGTTCCACGGGTTCACGTCCCACCGGACCCAGCACATGACGGTGACGCCGTCCTGGACGTTGTACTCGGGTATCTCGGGGATGCTCATGCGCGACCCGGTGCCGTTGAAGGTGTAGCCGCCGCTGTGCACGCCGGCGGTGAAGCAGCCGCTCCCCACCACGGTGCCGTGGTTGTGGTAGAAGCTGGAATCTGCCGCCAGGGGTCCCGTCCCGTCGTTGAAGTGCCAGAGGCCCACCACGTCCTGGAGGCCGGGACCGAGGGTGGAACCGCCTGCATTGTCCTGGATCTGGACGTTGACCAGTGCGTAGCCCATCTGGAGGGAGTTGACGTTCCTGATGGCAAGGTGGATGTCGTTGCCGCTCACGGTCATGATGTAGTCGACGCCTGGGGTGAAGCCCTCCTGGATGAGGGTGTTCTCGTAGTACCTCTGCCAGGCCACGGGGAACTCCGTCACCATGCTGATGTTCATCCACTCCGGGGCCGCGAAGCGGAATTCGGCGGTGGTGTAGGTGACCAGCTGGGACTGGACGATGAGTGTGCCCATCCCGGTGACCTCCGCCTCCACACCGGACACGGTGATCAGCACGTACGACATGTGGACCACGGGGCCGTGCTTCTCGATGATGAACTGGGGACGGGCCCGCACCACCTGGCCCCCGCCCTGTTTGAGGACGATGGCGCCGTTCTGGTAGGCCAGGGTCTGGTCGACGTAGAGGGCGTTGGAGGAGGTGTACTTCATGCCCCCGGTGCAGGTGATGTTGACCTCGCCCGACTCGTTGCGGAGGTTCGTGTAGAACTCCAGGTCGCCGTCGCGGAAGGAGTTGATGGAGAAGGTGCCCACGGAGTCGGCGGCGAAGACGGAGGAGCCCTGGACCCCCAGGGTGATGGGGCTGCCGATCAGGAACTTGGTGTCGCCGTTGAGGATCTGCTTGTCGATGGAGGACGCCATCCCGTCGAACTGGGAGTTGACCACCTTCATGTGGTCGCTCTCGGCGGTCTCCATCCACTCGGGGATCCACGTGGTGGTCACCATGGTGATGAGGAGGATCATTATCATGAGGCCCAGCATGATGGTGACGACCCCGGCGGACGCGTCCTCGTCATGCCTGAGCCTCCCCATCCTCCGCTTGGTGGACCAGGTCCGGTCCCCTGTCGGGCTGTCCCCCATCCCTTCTTCCATGTCCTCTCAACACTCCCTTGTGCACCTCTAGGTGATCTCCCTCTCCAATGCTGCCAGCGGGAACGCCGCCGTCGGTGTGATGGACAGGCCAGAGACCTGCCCCCTCGATTGTATGTCCCCTGTCATGTTGATGCCGAGTGTGAAGTTGCCAGCGCTTCCCGCATTGGGAAGGATTATCACCAGCACGTTGTAGGCGATACGCTCCTTGACCTCGAACAGGGGCGACCTGATGAACTCCGCCGAGCCGAAGGAATCGAACCACTCGTCATCGATGTAGACGTCCTGGTTCGGTCCGGCCGCCAGGTCCCAGGCGCTGTTGTTCGTCCTGTCCCAGTAGAGGCCGATGCGGATCCTCGTCCAGTCGGCGGGGGGGTTGCCCGAGCTGTTGTAGGCCGCGAAGATCAGGCTGTTCACGTCGGCGTTCTCTCCCTCTGCCCAGAAGGTGAGCTTCATCCAGACGTAGGGCGTGGACTCCGAGGGGGCTGGCGGGCTCAGGTCCTCCATGTTGACCTTGACGGTGCCGCGGGTGCGGATGGGCACCGTGCCCGAGCTGGCGACCATGGGGGGGTTCCTGGGCAGATCGAGGCACAGGTTCGGATAGGCCGAAGCCAGGTTGGGCAAGGCTGTGGTGGTACCGATGCCACCCGCGTTGATGCTGCAACCCAGTGTCCATCCCGCTGTGCCCAGGTTCAGCGAGAACACGACCACGATGTTGAAGTCGGTGCCTGGCGTGACCCACCTCAGGGGAGCGGGTGTGAAGGTTATCTGGTTAGCCACGAAGGAGCCCGCGTCCTCGGCATCCAGCTCGATGTCGTCGGGTCCCAGCTTTCTGTCGGTGTCGTTGTTCTGGTCCCAGTAGATACGCACGGTGACCAGGTTGCCCGCCACCGTGCCCAGCTTGTTGACCCTTATGGAGTTGATGAGCACATCCTGTCCCTCGGCGTTCAAGGTGATCTTGAACACGGGGACGTTCTGTGACGAGTCGACCAGGGGGTCGGGTATGAGGCCCTCTCCGTGGACGTAGAGCTGTCCGTTGACGGTCCTCCAGTAGGACCTGGACGGGATGTCGCTTCCTCCGTAGCCCACAGGGGTGATCGGCAGGGTCGTGATCTGCCCGATCACCTCCGTCTGGGTCGCCAGCTCTATGCTGGTACGTATGGTCTTGCCCTCTGTCCCGTGGGCCAGGTAGGCGTACGAGTCGACCCGGACGTAACCGTAGAAGTTGGTGTCCATGGGCACCGTCCACATGGGCACGCCGGGGATGCCGTTGTCGAACAGGGCATGACCTGTGGCGTCGAAGGTGATGGTCTGGTCGTACGCCAGGGTCCCCGAGGATGAGGAGGATATCAGGATGCGGATGCCCGTGACCTCGTCCCAGGCGATGGTGCCTGCCAGGGTCACGTTGATGGAATGGAACTCGATGGGCTCGCCGTAGCACTTGTAGAGCCACCTGCGCTGGTAGGCCGTTCCGCCAGCCCTCGTGGGAAGCGTGGTGGTCCCCTCCATGTCGATGGTAACGTGGCCCGAGGAGGCCAGCGTCTTGATGGTGGGGGATGAGGGCAGCGGCACGCCGCCGGGGGTCTGGGGGTTGATGCCGTCGCCCGAGACCTCGGTGATGGCGAAGGTGTCCGCCGCAGTGTCCATCTGAACACCGACCGTGTCCCCGTTGTTGCCACGGATGTTGAAGTAGATGTACACATGGCGGTACGGCCACGCCTCGTCTATCCTCCAGCCTCCGGGCGGTGCGTTGACCTCGAGGCGTCGTGTGATGGCGTTGAAGGCCAGGGGGCCAGAGTCCAGGAAAGTACCGCCCGAGTCCTTGATGTAGCAGTCGACGTCGGTGACGTCGATGTTGCCGAGGAGGGTCAGGTTGAGCTGGTGGATGAAGACGGTCTCGCCCGTCGCCTGGTAGAGCAGCTCGATCATCTTGACGTCGTCGGTATGGGTCAGGATGCGGGTGGGATGCCGGTTGTAGCCCCAGACCTTGAACACGCCCTTGATGGTCAGCACCGAGCTGTCGATGGGGAAGCTGCCGATGGGAAGGATCCTGATGGGGGTGGACACACCGACGGCGGTGATGCTGGTCTGCGACTCGATGCGGACGCCGATGGAGAAACCCTCGGTCCCGCCCGAGATGGAGACCAGGATCCAGACGTACGTGGGCTCGTCCTCGATGCAGGTGAAGAGGGGAGCCCCGATGAAGTCACGGTAGCCCCCGATGAAGTTGCCGCCCGAACCGGGCAGCTGGTAGTCGAGGACCGTGTTAAGGACCCCGTCGCGGTCCTTGTCCCAGTAGGCCCTCAGGACCACCTTGTTGTCGGCGATGGTCCCCAGTTTGCGGACGCGTATGCCGTTGACGTTGATGGACTCGCCGTTGGACAGGAACTCCAGCTTGAGGAAGAGCTTGTTGGCATCGCCCGACTTGAGTATGGTGGGTGGGGGGACCTCGTCGGTGCCCGTCAAGCGGAGGGAGCTGAACGAGGTCGACACCGTCACCCTCACGGTGGCGGTGGCGGAGCGTCCAGTGTCGTCGGTGGCGGTGACGGTGAAGGAGTAGTCGCCGGGCAGCACGGTGGTGGCGATCTTGAGCAGGCCGGTTATGTAGACGCCGTCGCCCCTGCTGTCGACCATGGCGGTGCTGCCGGCACCGAAGGCGGTGACGGTGAAGGTGCCGTCGCCGTTGTCGGTGGAGGTGATGGTCGCGGTCACGCTGCCCGTGGTGGGCAGGTCGCCGTCGATGTCCTTGCAGACGGCGTAGAGGCGCCAGGTGGTGTAGTCGTTGTTGGGAAGCACGTCCACACCAGGCAGGGTGGAGTCGGCCCATGCGTAGGCTATGATGGGATCGTGGTCGCCGCCGGAGCTGACGCCCCGCTGGACAACGGTGTAGAACAGAAGGCTGTTCGATGTCACGTCGACGATCTTGACGTCCAGCTTGGCCTGGGTGGAGATAGTGCCCAGGAAGTCCATGGTCCAGATGTCACCCGGTTCCATGACCTTCTTGCCGGCCGGCAGGCCATCCGATATCTCGAACCTTGTCGGTGTGTCATCTATGCTCACAAGGATGTAGGTCTCGCCTTCCTTGAGGGGCTCTCCTCCGGTGTGCTGCAGGTGCAGCGTGCCATCCACGGCCGAGGTCCGCTCCAGCATCGGAACGATGTCCGCCTGGATGGTGGCCTCGGGGCCAGGGATGCTGTACACAAAGGATAGGACCACCGAGAACAGGGACACGGTGATCACAAGGATGAGGAGATTCCCAACGACCTCGGAGACTGCGTCGTCTCCCGATCTTTTCCACAACATGGTAGTCCCTCTTCTAACCTGGGTTCAGGCAGCCCTGACGTACCCCAGGTCCGTATAAATACTTTTTCGCATACTTCTCACGCGCGCGAAAAAAAGATATCGGCACTTTTGTTATCCTAGCCAAATAGATTCTGGAAAATCACATATTCTGATAAAAGCCCCTAAACCCATAACGCCTCCCATATCGCACTCTGGGTGGTAGGAAGTGCCGTCCCCTCGGGGGGACGAGGGGTCTCAGTACGGTCCCCTGAGAACCTCTCTGTTGATGAACACGCCCGTCGGGGTGACGGCGAGGATGTTCTTGCCCACGCCGGCGACGTCGCCGTTGACGTCCCGGGCGACGGACTTGAGCTCGTTCGCGATACGCCTCATCGCGGTGTCGTCGGTGGAGAGGGCCGAGATGTCCACGAGGATCATGTTACCATCGTAGACCTCTTCGATGACGGGGCCAAGGTCCTCGAAGGTGGTGACCTCCGCGACCCGCAGCTCCATGCCTCCGGCGCCGGATTCCAGCTCCAGGCCCTCGATGTCGATGTCCCCCAGGTCGATGAACTTCTCGCTTTCGGGAACAGGCCGTGGATCCGTCTTGAGCCGCTTGAGTAGACCCTTCTTCATACCCTACCCTCCGGGTGGTAAGCCTATAACCCATTCGGTGGTTATAAGGTTTAGGGGGAGCGCCTGGCGGGTCCGTGGCACGCCATCTGGTCCCCCTCCGCCGGTCAAGAGATATATACCCGTGGCCATATTGGGGGACTGGAGGATGACCGGGTGAGGTTCGAACTTCGTGGCGCCATTCTCTTCAGCGCCGACCTGGGACCCGTCGCAGAGCACCTCGAGGGCTACGTCAGGGAGATCGAGGCGGGTCCCCTCCTAAAGGGCGTCCCAGAGGGCGAGGAGGGCCCCCGCGTCGAGGGGGCCGAGCCCAAGGGTCAGGAGCTGGCGCTGGTCATCGTCTCCGGTCGTTACGTGCGGGCCCACGAGGCGCTGCTGAGGCTCCGCAAGGAGCTGTCCACCCGCATGGGCAAGGAGCACCGCATCGGGGCCCGCGGTGTGCGCATCGACCGCTACACCATCTCCTTCTCGGTGTCCAAGGAGCCCGCCCGGCCCGTCAAAGTGCCCTTCGCCACCTCCCTCGAGTTCCAGGGCGAGACCGCCGTTCTGACCCTCACCGACGTCTCCGAGGACTTCCTCAGCCGCAACTACGTCGACCGGCTGGTGGCCCTGGTCAGGGAGAAGGTGGACGCCCAGGGGTACGAGGGCAAGGAGGAGTTCTGGGAGCTCATCTGGACCTCGCCGCCCAGGGAGATGCCCTACCAGGAGGACCCCACCGAGGACATGGCGGGGCGGGGATGGGTCCAGCAGGGCCCGGGGAAGGGCCGGTGGTTCTTCCGGCCCCAGGCCGCCGCCGTGATCCGGACGATGGAGCGCATCGCCCTGGAGAAGGTGCTCCACCCCCTCGGCTTCCAGGAGGTCATCTCGTCCTCGCTGGTCCCCTTCGAGGTCTGGCTGAAGACGGGCCACCTCAAGGGCGTGGCCAACGAGATCTACTACTTCTCCGAGCCCGCCACCCGCAACGAGGAGGCATGGGAGGAGCTGCGCGACCTGGTGAAGGTAACCCGGGAGGTGCCCCGTGAGAAGCTGGTCGACCTCCTCGACGCGCCCAGGGCGGGCATGACCTACGCCCAGTGCCCCAACATATACTGGTCCTTCCAGAAGCGCACCCTGGCCGACGAGGACCTGCCCATCATGGTATACGACCGCACCGCCAACTCCTACCGGTACGAGTCCGGGGGGCGTCACGGCATCGAGCGGGTGGACGAGTTCCACCGCATCGAGCCCGTCTACATCGGCACCATGGACCACCTGGTGGAGCTCCGCGAGGCCCTCATCGACCTCTACAAGCGCGTGTTCAACGAGATCCTCGAGCTGGAATGGCGCATGGCCTGGGTGTCCCCCTTCTACCTCCAGCAGGCGGGGATGGCCGGGGGAGAGGAGGAGGAGGCCCCCGTCCCCGACGAGCGACGGGAGGGCACCATCGACTTCGAGGCCTACCTGCCCTACCGGGGCACCCGCGAGGAGAGCGAATGGCTGGAGTTCCAGAACCTGTCCATCCTGGGCGACATCTACACCACCGCCTTCAACATCAAGGCCCAGCGGCACGAGCTGGTCTCGGGATGCTCCGGCATAGGGCTGGAGCGGTGGACCGCCGTCTTCCTGGCCCAGAAGGGCCTCGACCCCGCCGGATGGCCCGATGGGTTCAAGGCCTTCCTGCCCGACCTCCCCAAGGGCTTCACCTTCCACTGAGGGCACCGGACCGGCGCCTCCAGGGCCCTGGCATCCCTTCGCCTTGGACGCAAACTAATATAAAGGGGTCCCTCTTTACGGGAAACACCCCCAAGGAGGGCTCAAGTGGCCAAGAAATCAGCCCGCGCTGAGGCGAGGAAGGTAAAGGACCGCTGGAAGTCCAAGGTCTGGTACAACCTGTACGCCCCCGAGATATTCGGGGCGAGCCAGATCGGCGAGACCCTGGCGGACACCCCCGAGAAGCTGAACGGTCGCGTCACCCAGATCACCCTTCAGGACATAACCGGTGACTTCTCGCAGATGCACGTCAAGCTGAACTTCCAGATCAACCGCGTGGTGGGACTGGACGCCCACACCGCCTTCGTCGGCCACGACCTGACCTCCGATTACATCCGCCGCCTGACGCGCAGGAAGCACTCCAAGATGGACGGCATCTACGATGTCACCACCCTCGACGGCTACCGCGTGCGCATCAAGCCCATGGCCATCACCGAGCGGCGCATCAAGTCCTCCCAGCAGGAAGCCATCCGTGCCCAGATGATGCAGGTGGTCAACGACAGCGCCAGTCGCGCAACCCTCCCCGAGGTCATCAGGGCGATGATCTCCGGAGAGATGTCCAAGTCCATCTTCCGCAAGTGTAAGCCCATCTACCCCATCAAGCGGGTGGAGATCCGTCGCAGCCAGGTGATCGGTCGCGAGTTCGTCCCCGACGGCCCCGTCCGCGAGGGTGGCGACGGCTACGTGCTTGGAGGTCCCGAACCAGAACCCGAGCCGGAAGGCGAGGAGGCTCCCGCCGAGGGCGAGGTACCCGTCGAGGCTCCCGCCGAGGAGACCCCTGCAGAGGAGGCTCCCGCGGAGGTTCCCGCCCCCGCCGAGTCGGAGGAGGAGTCCGAGGTGGACCCCGAGACGGTGGCCGCCATCATAGCCTCCTTCGGGGACATCCCGGGCATCGGCCCGTCCAAGGCCCAGGCCCTCTTCGACAGCGGTTACACCTCCGTCGAGGAGATCAAGGCCCTCTCCGCGGAGGACCTGGCCAAGGTCGAGGGCATCTCCGAGGCCCTGGCCAAGAGCGTCCACGAGGCCCTCAACGAGTAGGCCTCGCCGCCGTGGGAGGTCTCGCAGAACAGCTCAGATGAGCTTGCCCCAGGTGTGCTCGGTGTTGCACCGGGTCCATCCCAGGTCCTCGAGGTCGGTCACGTCGGAGCCCACCTTGAGCCGGAAGGTGTTGACCTGGGTCGGGTACTCGTTGTAGTGGAGGATGGACCTGGCGATGCCGAAGCGCTTGGGCTGTTCGAAGCGCCAGTAGGCCCTGGAATACGCCTCCAGCTCCAGGTCGATGGTGGCCTCGGCGCTCTCGCCCCGGACGGTGAACACGGGGTAGTCCTCGTCGGTGAGGACGTGCTTGATCTTGGGCTTCTTGAACTTGTACAGCCGCTGGGCGGTCTCGTCCCAGAACTGCAGGCTGCGGTTGAGGAAGATGTCGCCGAAGTCCCATCGGCTCCTCGGCCGCTCGTCCTTCCGGTGCAGCTGGGGTCCGACGTGGGGGAAGAAGTAGTCCAGGTAGTCTCCCCTCTGGGTGTGCATCACCGTCCAGTACCAGGGTATGGCGGGGGCGTTGACGCGGACCTTCTGGAAGTACGCGGTGGAGCCCGCGGCGTCCACCTCCTCTCCGTCCACCTTGTAGGTCCCCTCCACCTTCATCCCGTAGATGCGCAGGATGTTGTACGAGTACTTCTTGGAGTAGGCGTTGGCCCGGTAGCGGTGGTCGGACATGAAGGGGGTCCAGTCCGTCATGTCCAGGTGGAAGCCGTGGCCGTCCTCGGGCATGTCGATGTCGAGCCTGTACCTGCCGGGCCTTCCGGAGAACCGGAGGTCCTTGGGGGACTGGGGGTCCAAGAGGCCATCAGCGCCTCGCTTTTCGACCCTGAACCAGTTCGGCTCGAGGATGACGGGGTCCTTCATCCTCCTTCCATCGTACCACCAGGCGGCGGTCATCCCGTTGAACTTGAGGTCGATGTCATCCCCCTCGGCCTTTCGCTCTATCTTTCCCTCGGGGGTCCAGTCAAAGTAGTCCACCTTTATCCAGTCGGTGTACTTGGTGGACCACAGGATCATCAGCTGCCGCGTCCGTCGCGGGTTGTCCGGGTCGGGGAAGAAGAAGAGCCACCACCACCACCACCAGGTGAGCCCCTGGTGGATGTTCGAGAGGTCCAGGTCCCACATCAGGGCCTCGGCCTCCGGGCCCAGGACCTCCTTGGCGTCGGTGGTGTGGCCCCTGGGCCTCTCCACAGTCTGGTGACCGACCGGCTCCTCCATCACGGGTGAATCCCCCGTTCGATACATAAAGGTGCCGTGGGGTCCCCACCCAGCAAGATGGTTCACCTTTTGCTAAACGAACCCGTCTCGCTTATAAAGGAAGAGGGCGGTCCTCTGTTACGGCAACAGCCGGAAATGTGGTGGCAAGAGGCGACATACAAATTTCCGATCCCTCCCTCAAAATTGGAAAATTTTTGGAACCATCCTCGGTTTCAATCCCCCCCCCTCCTGTCCCTCTTGCCCCCCGTTTCCTTTCTCATGTTCTGACACGTAGAGCGGGTACGTTCCACGTCCTCCCTGAGATCCTCATCGATGCTTCAGCATGTGCCCTATCAGGAAACCCAACACGAGCAGTGCAAGGGCGGTCAAGAGCAGTATGATGATGACCTTGGCGTCCTCCGTGGGTCCCCAGACGGGCTGTGCCTCAGGTTTCCCCCTCACCAATAGGTCCGTCTCCGAACGGGCGGAGGCGGTCCCGTCCGTAACGATGGCCGAGATCCGGTGCGCGCCCGCAGCAAGGTCGTTGACCGTGAACTCCACATCACGGTCCGTCTCGATGGTGAGCAGGATGCCCGAGATGTTCGAGATGAGGGTGAGAGTCACCATCTCGCCGTAAATGAAGTCGGGGTCCTCGACGGAGATCCTGAAGGTCACCGGCGCCCCCTCGTCGAAGGCGCTACCGTCGCGAGGTGCCAGGAAAATCGGGGGCAGGGGTGGCTCCCCAATCTTCGTTACATGTACGGTGATGTCCTCCGATGCCGAACCCCCACGGCCGTCCGTTCCAGAAAGGGTGACATGGTGGGTGCCCAGGTCCCCCGCATCCGCTGAGAGCCTCAACGAACCGTTCCCAAGGAGGCTTGCGCCGTCCCAGTCCGACTCGATGGATAGATGGACCCGGTCCCCGTCCTTGTCAATGGTGAGGACATCGAGGACCAGCTCCTCTCCCACCTGCATCTCGATCTCTGCCGGGAGGTGGTAATCGCCGACGGCCAGTAGGTCCGGGTTGTGGTTCCTATCGATGACCCGTATGGGTAGGAGTCCCACCGTGGTCTCGTACCCGTCCGATACCCTGAACTCGATCTGGTGGGGTTCCTCGTAACTTGGGTAGTACAGACGTATCATCAGGTCCGTGATGTACAATACCGCAGGGTCCCCGGAGCTCAGTTTGAGGTCGTGCTTGGCGTCGTCCACGTCGTAGATATAGGGACCCAGGTCCACTTCCTTCAACATCCTCACCGATATGTTGAACTGTGGGATCTCCATGATGCTCGGCGGTGAATTCAGGTGCGTGAACTTGAAGGGTTCCGACCATGGACCGCCACGTTTGGGTGGACGCGAATAGAGCGTCGCCACCCGCCAGTAGAGCTCACCCTTGCGGGTCCCCGAGACATTGGCGTAGGGATCTGGAACATCCGAGGTCAACGTGACGAGGTCGAAGTCAGGGTCGAGGGCCAGCTGGAACCTGTAGCCCCATACATCCCCGTTGGTGGTCGACCCGTGGACCGGCGACCATGTGAAAAGGGGAACGTCCTTGCTCTCGTGCCCGTTCCACGGGGTCTGCAGGGCGGTCATGCTCATGGGGACGTACCGGTGGGCGCGTCCCTTGGATGTCATCCTTCCCGTCCCCTCCCCGCCCGTTGGTCCCAGGGCGGCGGACCTCCAGCAGAACCCACCATCGCCTCCGGTGGCGCCCAGGTGATTGTTGGCGTGGATGACCGGCTCAATGACCACCAGGCGCATCGAGGCATCTCCTCCGTCTCCAACCCCCTGCTCGATGACACCGGTCCCGCCACCGTGGCTGATCCAGAGGCCATCCTCGATGATACATCCACCACCACCGCCGGAGTAGGAGCCGCCGCCCCCACCTCCCCTCCATTCGTTCCTAGCGGCCATCATGTGAGAGCGTCCAGCCCTTCCTCCGGGGCCACCTCCACCAGCGTGGACGTTGACATCCACGAGGAAGAACGTTCCCTGGGTCGATGTAACCTCCAGTCGGGCATCTCCTCCCGAGGCCACGTCACCCTCCACCGTGCCACCAGACCCCCCGTTCACGGTGAGCGGGTCTGATGCGGACGGGATCCATCCTGCCCCTCCACCTCCGGAGTGCCCACCCCCTCCAGCTCCACTGGGACCTGTGGATGTCCCTCCATCACCTGCCCTGCCCCCTTGGCCCGCGGTCACGTTCAGGATGCCATCGGAAAGATGGACGGAATGCGACACGATGGTCGCGGTGGCGTCGCCCCCTGAACCCACGTGACCTTCGACCGTTCCTCCGTTTGCTCCCCCGTTCCGAGATTCATGACTGCCACCTCCGCCTCCCGAGTAACCTCCACCACCGGCACCGCCGAGACCCGCCGTGTCACCACCGTCGCCAGCATCACCACCGTCACCCGCCTGGATGGCCACCTCCGAGGCCTGCATGGAAACCTCGACCGCAAGGATGTACAGGGTCGAATCGCCGCCGACGCCAACCCATCCCGAGACCTGTCCACCTGGACCCGCGGGATGCTCGGGGTCCGAGGCCCCCGTGCCTCCCGAGTAACCGCCACCTCCGGCGCCCAGGCCGGCGTTGGACTTCACGGAGCCACCGTCGCCCGCATCACCTCCGTCACCGCCCACGACATGGACCACAGAGCCCTGGACATCGACCTTGTTCGTGGTCATACCGATGAAGGCGTCCCCTCCGGAACCAACCCTGTCCGAGACAGACCCACCCTGGGTATAACCCCCGCCGAGGACTTGGGCGGTGCCCTCGGAGGTCACGCCGTCGGGGGCGTCCCCTCCCACTCCCGCCTGGACGAGGACGGTGGAGTTCAATATGGCGAGGGAGGCGAAGTCCAGTGTGGTCTTCAGGACGAAGCGGGCATCGCCCCCGGCGTACCTACGACCGTCCAGGTCGTCGAGCGTCACCGGGATATCCGGGCCCATTCCATCGCCCGCCGACAGGACCACGGACGCGTTCTCGATCAATATCTCCCGGCTGGCCCTCACGTTCATCTCCACGCTCACTCCCTGACCGTCCCAACGGTTCGAGCCGTCAGGTCCCTCGATGATGATCGAGGATCCATCGGTGACGCGCATGTGCCTGCACGTCCCGTTGATGCCGATGACCTCCCCTGCCGTCCAAGGAGAGATGACCAGGTCGCCCCCTGTGAGATCGACGGTGGCCAGTCCTTCCATGGTCATTTGGGATACCGACAGCGTCGTCCCCTCGGGTATCACCAGGTGACCAAAGGTCGTTATCTTGACGGAGCTCCACGACTCCGTCCCCGAGACGACGTACTCCTGGTTCACGTAGAGGCTGGCATCGGTGGTGGGAGGGCGATCGGCACCAAGGTCGGAGGGCGTCACGGGTGGGTCTATTAAGGGTACGACGGTCACCATGAGCATTGTGAGGGCCACGACGAGCGGGACCAAGGGGCACGGACGTTTCATCGCCTGACCTCCTCCAGATAGGGATCCTCGACCCCACTCGAGCCTGCCAGGTAACCTATCGTGACCACAATGATGAAGATGAAGGCGAACAACACATAGAGCCAGGTGTGGTCCTGCCCCGGCGGGGGCGATGATTCCTCCGCCTCATCCACCGTGAGATGGAGGGTGACGCTCTTCTCGTACGTCCCATCGTCGACGGTGATCACTATCCTGTGGTCTCCCGGGGAGAGCCGGTCCGTGGCGAGGGATGCGAACGACTGGGTTGACGTTTGACCCAGCGTCCCCGATGTGTCCGACCAGAAGGTGACGTTGAGCCACGCTCCCGAAGGGATGTCCGGGTCCGATACCCTCACCGAGAAGACCACCAGATCCCCCTCCCTGAACACCGACCGGTCTGCAGGGCTGAAGACCTCTGGCGGTTCCGGCGGTCGGTTCGACCTCACGACGACGATCCAGACGACCACTGAGGCGGTACCTCCCCTTCCATCATCCACGATGACCTTCAGTCTGTTCGAACCCAGGTCATAACTGTCAGGATGGAGCACGATGACCCCGGCGGGGGTGATCTCGACCCCTATCATGTCCGATGTGAGCGTGTATGTCAGGGGATCGTCGTCCGGGTCGTCGGCCTCCACCTTCAACCACTCCTCCTCGAGCTCGGCCATCGTCCATTGATAGGGGGCCAGCCTCTCACCCACGCTCACTATCACGGGTGCCTCGTTCGCGTCGATCACCTCGACGATGACATGCCCCATAGTGGTGCTGACCCCGTCGGACACGCTATAGTGGACACGGTGGGGCGCCTCCCACCATTCGTAGTAGAATATGACGAACAGTCCCGTGATCGATTCCACCCCGGGATGGTCGATCTCGACCACCAAATCGTCTATGAAGGTGTCCCTGTCGTGAAAGTAGTATCCCAAGTAGATGGATTTGGGCTGGTCCTCTATCACCGTCACAGTAGGGTAGTCATCGATCTCCGGTGGCTCGTTGTAGAACCTGAAGGAACTGAACCTGACCTCTGGCCCATTGACCTGCGGGGGGCCTCTGTAGACCGCGATGACCTTCCAGTAGTACGTCCCCATCTGCAGGTCAGGGATGGAAAGGTCCGGTCTGACGGACGTGGTCTCCGTCACGATTTCGGTGAACGGGATGTCACGGGCCATCTTGAACAGGTAGTGGACCACATCACCGTCCTCCGTGGACCTGTGGACGGGCATCCACTCGAAGCTGGGCACGAAGTGTAGTTCCAACCTGTCCCCAGGGCTCCAGAGGATGACCTCGCTCTTGGGGATGTACTCCCACCTCGTTCCGTCCCTGGTGCTCCGCACCCGGGCTTTTCCCTGGGGGTCCTCGAGGTTGAGCGAGCGAGTGGAGCCACAATCTCCCCAGAGCACGTAGATCATGGTGTTCCTATGCAAGGAAAGCCTCTCGCTCTGGATGTCCAGCGAGGCGTTGCCGCCATCCCCCACCTTCCCGAGGACGTCCGATGCACTACCGCCTGAACCGTAGGTCTGACCCTCATGGCCTGCACCACCTCCCCCGCCGGAGGAGTGGCCACCGGCCCCACCACCACAGGCCGGTCGCTGGTTCTCATCGATCCTCGCGTTCCCATAGCCTCCCTCGTCACCTCCCGACCCTCCCACGACGTTGAACACGGAGGTCGTCGAGACGAGACGGGGTGACTCCAGGAGGAGACTTGCATCGCCACCGCTCCCCACCGACCCTCTCAGAGCGCCTCCTGCGCCACCGTCGGTGCCAGGCGTTCCCCCGGATGAGTTCCCGTCGGCGCCACCACCCCCTCCGGTGTAACCACCGCCTCCTCCTCCTGCGAGGGCACCCGCATCGCCACCATCACCGCCTTCACCCCCGTTCCCTGCAGTGGCCAGGACCCTTGACGTTCCTATATCCATGGTGTCTGCGCCCGTCAAGGTGGCGCTGACATCCCCGCCCCTCCCCACAGACCCCGTGACCGTGCCACCGTCGCCACCGGGCATGAGCCCGTGATTGCCACCTCCGCCGCCCGAGTAGCCGCCGCCGCCGGCCCCGCCACCTCCATCCGTGAGCGAGCCTCCGTCGCCAGCATCTCCACCGTCGCCTCCCAGCATCTCGATGCGGGCGCCTTCCAGTTCCACCCATCCCCCTACGAGGTTGAAACTCACGTCACCTCCCTTGCCCACGCCTTCTGACACGGAACCCCCTGGGCCCGGGGGGTCCTGGGCGTTGGAGGCGCTGGCACCGTCCCCACCGGAGTAGCCCCCGCCACCGCATCCGGCGTCGGTCGTCCACTTGGTGCTCCCCCCGTCACCAGCGTCCCCGCCGTTCCCAGCCGTCATGTTCAACGTGGTGTCCGTGATCATGATGTGGTCGGAAGAAAGGACGCCGTCCACGTCGCCTCCCGAGCCCACGTTGCCAGATACGTCGCCGCCCCGGGTGTAGCCACCACCAATCCCCCCACGGTCACCATCCCCTCCGCGAATAGGGGATTGGCCATCGGGAGCCCGGCCGCCGTTCCCCGCGGTCAGGGCGATCTTGCAGTTGGAGAGGATGAGCATGTCGTTGTCCTTCACGAGGGTAACGCTCATCGTTACATCCCCTCCCGCGAAGGAGTATCCGTCCAGGTCCCCATCGGTCAATGACTCCGGGGGAGAGAACCCATTCCCCGCGGTCAAGGAGATGGTGGAATCCATCCACATCATCGTTCGGGTGGAGGTGAGGTTCAGACCCACCGAGCAGCCCCTGCTGGTGGGGACGTCGTACCCTCCGTCGGGACCCCGGATGTTCACCAGGCTGCCCTTGGTGATTTCGAACCAGCTGCAATGCCCCGAGATCCCCACGAACTCCCTGTACGTTCGGGGTTCGATCTCGAGCACACCCCCCTGCAGGTGCATCTGGGCGTTGTCGAGGAGGGTGACGCTGTCGGCCACCAGGTGACCGCCATCGCCGATGATGAGCGAGCCCGTGGACTCCACCACCACATTGGACCACACCTCGTAGTGGTCCACGGAGCAGTTCGAGTCGATGACCATGGTTTCACCAGAACGGGTCCCCGGCGAGGCCGATACCAAGGAGGGATGGTCCACCTCCAGCATCCCCAGCGGACAGGCTAGGAGGAACATCGAGACAACAAGCGCAAACGAAACCCCCGCGCGCATGGGAACTACTAAGGACGCATGCTGATAATAATCCCATCGATGCGTGACACCCGCGTCGTCCGAGGCCAAGGTCCAGGACCGACGAGGGAAAGGATGGGGTCATAATCCCAGGCTCACTCCGTAGGCCTTCCCCTCCGTGTTTGCCACCGTCCTGCACCGTAGGCCACCGCGAAGAGGGCGATGGTTGCCATCAGGTAGAGGGTGGGGTCCACCTCCTCGGTCTGGGGAAGGACCACGTTGGAGGGCTCTGGTGGCCCCTCCACCGTCAGGATGAACCAGGTGTTCGACGAGTAGCGGCCATCGGTGGCGACCACGCTGATCCTGTGGTTGCCAGGTTGTAGCCCGGAGTGGCTGAAGGATGCCACCCCGTCGGTCTCGATGGTCTTGAGGACCCCCGAGGAGTTGGAGATGAACGACACGTTGAGCCGCTGACCGAACCGGACGTCGTCATCCTCGACGGACACCACGAACCGGACCAGGGTCCCAAGGGGGACCGTGGTCCCGTTGTCCGGGCTGATGACCACCGGGACACGGGGCGGGTCGTTCACGTTCGTCACGACCACCGTGATCTCCATCTCGGCGGTCTGGCCCTCCTCGTCCGTCACCGTCAGGATGGCCTTGAAGGTGTCCACCTCCCCCTTGCCGGCCGCCACCTGGAGGGTCCCGTTCTCGTGGGCGATCACCCCCGGCCACCCGTAGGTGCTGTAGTTGAACTCGTCGCTGTCCACGTCGTGGACGAGGATGTCGTACCACTCCGAGGTCCCCTCCTCGATGGTGAGCCTTGTGGGAGGACGTATCCCCTCGAGCCCCCTGATGTAGGGCGGGTGCATGTGCCTGAGCGCCTGGACGGCGAACTCCCCGTACACCCTGCTCAACCCGTCGGTCACCGAGAACCGCACCACGTGACCCGTGTCCTCCTCCCCGAAGTAGACGCTCAGGTTCAGATCGGATATCCTGAACAGGTGAGGGTCATGGCATTCGAGCACCAGACGGTCATCGTCGTCGTCGGGGTCGTCGATGTAGGGCGCGAGGTCGATCCTCGTCACCGTCTCGATCTGGACCGTCATCAGCGGGATATCCCCGATCACGGGTGGCAGGTTCACGTACTCGAAGACGCGAGGTTCGGACCAGATCCCCCTGGGGTTCGGAGGGTTGGCGTAGCGTGGGGCCACCCTCCAGTAGAAGGTGAAGTTGGGCACCCAGATGGCATCGTAGCTCTCGGTCGGGACGATGACCGTCCACTCCGGGCTGGAGAAGTCCGGGTCGTCGTCGACCGTGAGCTCGTGCCCCACAACGGCCCCGCCGTCGGAAGAGGGATGGATGGGAGCCCATGTGAATTTCGGAAGGCTTGAGTCGATGGTGCCGTCCTCGGGGAGGATCGGAACTCCCCTGCTCCTCGGGATATATACCTCCGTCATACCGTTGGAGGTCAAACGGCCCTCTCCCCTCCCGGACAGCGGTCCGAGCTCGGGGGAGACCAGGCACGGACCTTTCTTACCACGGGTCGCCCCAAAGAGGTTATCGAGGAGGACCGTGGCATTCTCAGGCTCGAGAAGGAGGGATGCGTCCCCGCCGTCCCCTACGGTCCCGAGGGCACCACCGCTCCTGCCGCCTGTGCCCCCGGATCCCGTCCGACCCGTGCTGCCGGCACCTCCCCCTCCCGAGTAGGAGCCACCACCTCCACCTGCCATCTCGTTCTCGATGTCACCGATCCACAGGCTCCTGCCATGGACCCCTCCCCGTCCCCCGTCACCTCCACCGACCGAGAAGCCCCATCCGTGGAGGCGTGCATCCTCCGCTGCAAGCTTGACCTTTGCGTCCCCGCCCATTCCCACCTCGTGGGTGACGGGTCCACCGTCCCCCCCGTTCGTGCCACGGTCCAGGGTCAGGTTTCCTGCCATGCGGCCCGCTGCACCTCCGCCGCCGCCCGAGTAGCCGCCGCCGCCAGCGCCGCCCATCGGCAACGGAAGGGGAGCCCGGACCACGGACCCACCATCGCCAGCATCACCGCCGTTGCCACCAAGGGCCTGGACCAGTGAGGACCCGGTCCTCAGCTCGCCGGAGAGGCCGTACCTGATGGAGGCATCACCGCCATGTCCCACTGCGAAACCGACACGTCCGCCTTCCGCCCCATCGGCGGACGCGGAGCTTCCACCGCCGCCACCGGAGTACCCGCCTCCTCCTCCACCTCCCTCGCCGGTGGAGCTGCCGCCGTCGCCCGCGTCGCCGCCTCTCCCACCATGGACCTGGATGTCCGTGCCCACCTGAGAGCAGTTCCCTCCCGACACGCGTAGGGTGGCGTCACCTCCAGCCCCGACGCGGCCCGTGACATCTCCGCCTGGCGTCGCCTGGAGGGCGCCAGCGTCCGCTCCGGGGCCGCCGGAGTAACCTCCACCTCCACCTCCCGCGGTGACGTCAGGACCCACCGAGGCCCCGTCACCCGCATCGCCGCCGTCACCACCGCTGATGTTGATGGATGTGCCGTCCAGCACGATAGAGCGAGCTGAAAGATGGACCCTGCTGGTTCCCCCGGTGGCGACATCACCCGTTACCTGACCGCCTTCGGTGAACCCACCTCCCCTGCCTCCGGTCGCGCTGTGGGCCGCCGTCCCGTTGGGGGCGTCCCCACCGTCACCTCCTTTGACGTCGATGCGGGAGTCGATGATCTTGAGGGAGGTTCCCGAGGAGCCCACGGTCAGGGAGATAGAGGCGGGGCCACCCGCCGATACCTCGCCTTCCAGGTCACCGTCGGTGTACGGCCTGCTGGGGGAATGACCAGCACCTCCCGTCAACCAGATGAGGGAGCCCTCTATCTGGATCCTCACGCTGGCGGTGAGATCGATGGAGGTGCTCTCTCCATGGCTGCCCTCGATAGTCCCGTTACCGGCCCCACCGATGGCCGAGATGATCGAGCCTGGCGACATCGTCAGCTCGCGACACCCCCCTGAAAGGCTCCTCGGACCGCGGTCGAAGGACCCGCCCAATATCAGGGACCCCCCCCTGATCTCCAGCACGCCCCTGAGGGAGACGCTTCCGGCGAAGAGGGTCGAGTTCGCCTCGATCACGAGCCTCCCGTCCCTCCCGACCTGGATCTGGTCCCAGGACTCCGAACCGGTCACCGTGTAGGTCTCGTCGACCACCAGCACATCCCCGGAACGATGGGTGCCCTCTCCGGCGACGTCCATCGTCGCCATCGGGAGCATGAGGGCCAGGACCACCAGGAGATTGACCAGGACCGGCACCGCCGAGGACCGCGGGTACGGGCCCCACGGACCGAGCCTAATCGGCATGGTCCACCCCCTTCCTTCCCAGGTAGTAGCCGAGGAGCGGCATGGCGATGAGCAGGACGATGATGTAGGGAGGGATCTCCTCGGCGACCCTCTCCTCCGGCTCGTGCTCGATCTCCCGCTCCTTGACCCTGATGTCGAGGTACGTCTCCTTCTTGTACGTCCCGTCCCACACGGTGATGGTTATCCTGTGGTGACCCACCGGGAGGTCGTTGATATGGAAACTGGCGATGTCCGTTGTCTTGATGGACATCAGCTGGCCTGTGACGTTGGAGGTCCAGGTCACCCACAGCTCCTCGCCCCAGACCAGGTCCGGGTCGTTCACCTTCACGGTGAAGGGGATGCTGTCCAGCTCCTTGTGGACCGACCTGTTCCAGGGGGAGTACACCTCTATGGGTCCGGGTGGGTCGCACACGTTGTTGACGAGGATGGTGATCTCGGCGACGGTGATGGCCCGTCTCTTGTCCTCCACCTCGAGGCGCGCGTGGAACTGGCCGAACCTCTCCTGCCTCGTCGTGACGCGGATGCTCCCGTTGGAGAACAGCCTGATGCCCCTCCAGCTGGAGTAGAGCGACATGGTCATGTCATCGCCATCGGGGTCGAGCAGTTCGATCTCGAACCACCTCACCGTCCCCTCGTCCACCTGGAGGGTGACGGGAGGGGGAAGGCCGCCGATGGACACCACCTCGGGGGGTTCGTTGACGTCCCACACGACGACGGGGAGCTTGAACAGCTTGCTGGTATAACCGTCGGAGAGGCTGAACTTGACCCACCGGATGTCGCTGGGCTCGTCGAAATAGAGGGTCATGGTCAGGTTCTCGATGTTCCGAACGGCCGGGTCGCCGGTGGTCATCGTGAGGTTCTCGAGCTCGGTGTCGACGTCGGTGATGAAGGGAGCAAGGTCCACGACGGTCTCGGTCATCTCGTTGATGTAGAGGGGCTCGAACATGTGGAAGGTCGGGGGCGCGTTGTCGAACCCGAAGTTGTTGATGATGGATTCCGGCCCCAAGTGCCCCGGGGGCTCGGAGTAGATGGCCCTCACCCTGACGTAGTACGAACCAAAGGACAGGCCCGTGACCTCCGCCCAAGGGTCCGTGGTCGTGATAGAGAATTCGACGCGGTCGAACGTCGGGTAGTCATCGACCTCGACCAAGTACGCGGAAATGGGACCATGGAGGGTGGAATCGTGTACGTCGACCCATCTGCATACGGGGAGCGAGTAGGTAAGCGTGCCATGCTGTGGCCATGTGATCAGCGGTCTGCTCATCGGGATGTGGAGGACGGTGGACCCGTACTGTCCACTGCGGTGGGCCGAATCGCCGCACAGCGGGTCATAGGGCGGCTCAACACCATCCGACCCGGGTTCACCAGGATGGGCGAAGAGGCTCGAGCTCCTGGTGATGGTGGGCAATGGGCTGTAGCAGATGACGCTGGCGTCACCACCATCGCCGATGTGACCCACCAGGTCACCACTGGAACCGGGGTTCCCGTATGCAGTGCCGGTGGTTTCCGTGCCCGCTCCCCCTCCGCCGGAGTATCCTGCGCCTCCACCGCCGCCCTTGGGCCCATCGTCGGTACCCTCCTTGCCCTCGCCGGCGTCACCCTGGTCGCCTCCATGACCGGCGAACGCTGAAAGGTTGCAATCGAAGACCAGGGCGTAGTAAGAGACGAGGACCACGGTCGCGTCACCTCCCGCCCCCAGGTTGCGCTTGACATCGCCCCCGTCACCACCATCGGACCCGGACCCATCGGTTCCCGCCGTACCCTGACGGCCTCCGCCTCCGCCACTATATCCGCCACCCCCGCCTCCTGCAGGACCCAGGGCATCGCCGCCATCGCCCGCGCTGCCGCCAGCGCCACCCGTCGAGGACAGGTAACTGGCGTTCAGGAGGACCGAGGACCACAGGGTGATGTTGATCAGGGCGTCGCCCCCGGAGCCAACGTCGCCGTGGACGTTCCCTCCGTCCCCGCCGGGGGACGAGATGGTGCCTCCACCGCCTCCAGTGTACCCTCCGCCGCCACCCCCTGCGTTGGAGGCGCTGGTCGCGCCGTCACCGGCATCGCCGCCCTTGCCTCCGGTGACATCGATGGTGGTCCTCGAGATGGTCGCGACCATGCCACGGACCAGGGCCGTTGCGTCGCCGCCGGTGCCCACCTCCCCCGACACGTTGCCGCCGTTCCCGGCCGCGTTGGATGGGTGGTACCTCGTACCCCCATCGCCGCCGGAGTAGCCGCCGCCACCGCTTCCGTAGAAGTTCTGGGAGGGATCGATGTCCCCGCCATCGCCCGCGTCCCCCGCCTTGCCGCCGACCAGCTCCACGAGGGTGTCCATCACGGTCAATGACCGGGCCCGCAGTACGAGTTCGGCGTCTCCGCCACTGCCCACGGTGCCCGACACGTCACCGCCCCTGGTGTAGCCCCCACCGCGACCTGCGGTCTCGGGAGCCATCGGCGGCTGCCCGTCCGGTGCCTTGCCGCCGTCGCCCCCCTTGACCCTGATGGAGGACGACTTGATCTCAAGGACCGGGTCGTAGGCGGTGACGTTGATGGACATCTCGGCGTCGCCTCCCGCGAAGGCGTCACCACCCAGGTCCCCGACGGTCATGGGATAGCCGGGCGAGAGGCCGTTCCCGCCGGTTATCTCGACCGTGGAACCCTTTACCCTCGCCGAGATGTACACGACCACGTCGATACGTGCCTTCCCGCCCCTGCTGTGGGGGACGTCATAGACGCCATCCGTCCCCGAGATGGTCACCCGGGACCCTCCGAGCAAGTCGAACCGGTTGCACTCGCCGAAGATCCCGACCTCGGAGGCGTAGGACCGGTCCGAGATGGCGAGGGTGGCCCTGCGCACCTCCAACGAGGAGGAGCCCTCGAGGTGGATAGAGCGGGTCTCCAGGACGGCACCGTTCATCACGAGGAGCCGCGCGCCGGAGCGGACGGTGACGTCCCTCCATACCTCGTGTCCCGTGACCTTGTAGGTGCCATCCACGTAGAGGGTGGCGTCGGGGTCGCCCCCGATCCCCTGGGCCTCGACGGCGACATCTTCGAGCAATATTTGTAACGATGAGAGAAGGAACAGGAGAAGAATCAACACTACTGGAATGCAAACCCCCTTTCGCATCAAGGTTACTAGGCCCCACATGATTTATAAGGGCTGCGAATGAGGACATCAGCGGCGAAGGTCCGGTCCGTCCGTGAGGTTCTTTAGCCCTTCCCGCCATTCGGTACGCGGTCGGTCCCCATGGTGAAGGTCCTCGTTCCCGTCCCCGAGAGGTGCTCCGGATGCGGCCTGTGCGAGATGGTGTGCACCATCACCCACGGTCACGGCCTCGCCCCGACGCGGTCGAACCTCCGTCTCGAGAAGCGCTGCATAGACCTGGACCTGGTGGTGGTGTGCTCCCACGGCGAGGGTTGCGAGCTGGAGTGCATCGAGGCCTGCCCCGCCGACGCCATCAGCGTGGGCAGGACGGGGGCCGTCCTCATCGACTACAACGATTGCATAGCCTGCGGCTCGTGCGGCCGGGCCTGTCCCTTCCACGTGATCTGGTCCGACGAGGGCGAGAAGGCATGGAAGTGCGACCTGTGCGGCGGCGACCCCGCCTGCGTCAGGTACTGCAAGCTGGAGGCCCTGGAGTACAGGGAGGCCACGTGGAAGGACTTCGAGCTCATCCGCTCCCACGTCGAGGAGGTGTGCGAGTGAAGGGCTACGGCGGCACCGTCCTCCACGTGGACGTGACCACCGGGGAGGTGGAAAGGCGGCCCCTCGACCCCGAGGAGGCCCGGCTGTGGCTGGGAGGGGCCGGCCTGGGGGCCTACCTGGTCTACACCAACGTCCCCCGGGGCGCCGACCCCCTGGGGCCCGACAACGCCCTGGTGTTCACCCCCGGCCTGGTCAACGGGGTACCCCTCATCACCCCGGGCAAGTGCACCTTCTCCGCCCGCAGCCCCCTCACGGGCACCATCGGCGACGCCACCATGGGCGGCCGCCTCGGCGTGGCGACCCGGCACGCCGGCTACGACGCCATCGTCGTCAAGGGCCGGTCGGTCAAGCCCGTGACCATCGTGGTGGACGACGACGAGGTCACCCTCCGGCCCAGCTCGGACCTGTGGGGCCTGGACACCCGGCAGGCGTCCGAGGACCTGCGGCGGGAGCTGGGCCACGAGTTCGCGGTGGCCACCATCGGCGTGGGCGGCGAGAACCTGGTCAAGTACGCCTGCATCGACTGCGACGACCGGCAGTCGGGGCGCGGCGGCATCGGTGCCGTGATGGGCTCCAAGCTGGTCAAGGCCATCGCCGTCCGGGGCACCAAGCGCCTCCGCATCGCCCACGAGGACGAGCTGCCCGGCCTGCTGGAGAGCAACCACGAGAAGCTGGCGGGGGACCCAGGATGGGACGACACGCGCAAGCACGGCACCGGCGGCTTCACCAACTGGGTCAACGAGGAGCGGGGCACCTTCCCCACCCGCAACTGGCAGGAGTCGGTGTACGAGGACCGGGACCGCATCGTCCCCCAGCACTGGGCGCCCAAGTACGGCGTGCGCAGCAAGGCATGCCACGGCTGCATGAAGCCCTGCGGCAAGCTGTTGCGCATCGAGGATGGCCCCTACGAGGGCACCGTGGTGGACGGCGTGGAGTACGAGACCATCTACTCCCTGGGGGGCGTGATCTGCAACCCCGACCCCGAGCTGCTGGCCCACCTGAACGAGCTCTGCGACGTGTACGGACTGGACACCATCTCCGCCGGCGTCGTCATCGCCTGGGCCATGGAGGCGACGGAGCGGGACCTCCTCACGAAGTTCGACCTGGGAGGCCTGGACGTGGGCTTCCACAACCCCGCCTGCGCCCCCGAGCTGCTCCGTCGCATCGCCCACCGCGAGGGCATCGGCGACCTCCTCGCCGAGGGCGTCGCCAAGGCATCGGCCATCGTGGGCCAGGGCTCGGAGGAGTTCGCCATCCACGTCAAGGGGCTGGAGCCCCCCGCCTACGACGTGCGGGGCATGAAGACCCTGGCCCTGGGCTTCGCCGTCAGCTCCCGGGGCGCCTGCCACCTGAAGTCCGGCGGTTACCTGGTCGACCTGATGGGCAAGTTCGGACCCTTCAAGGACGTGGACCGGTTCTCCGCCGAGGGCCGGGGCGAGATGGTGATGTACCTCGAGGACCTGTTCGCCTACTACGACTGCATCGGCGTGTGCAAGTTCTCCCGCCGCATGTACGGGAACGAGGACCTGGCCGACGCCGCCCGCCTGGTGACGGGACGCCAGCTGACGGAGGAGGAGATGTTCCGCATCGGCGAGAGGGTGACCAACCTGCGCCGGCTGTTCAACTGCCGCGAGGGCTTCACCCGGGCGGACGACAGGCTGCCCCACCGCGTCATGAACGAGCCCGTCAAGGATGGCCCCTCCAAGGGGCACATGGTGACCGAGGAGGAGCTGCAGACGATGCTGGACGACTACTACGCCCGGCGGGGCTGGGACGGGGACGGTCGACCCACCGAGGAGAAGCTGGCCCAGCTGGGCATAGCTGACATGGCGTACTGGTGAGGAAAGGGTCCGTCGGCCCGCTCAGTCCACGGCGGTGGGCACTGTGGAGGGCGGCGCGTCGGTGGCGTACACCCGGCTCTTCCTGCGGGTCCGGTCCACCTTGATGAGTTTGCCCTCCTCCATGATCTTGATGTGGTAGTTGATGACCTGGGAGCTGGCGCCGATGCGCTTGGCGATGTCCTTCTGGGAGAGGCCCTGGTTGTTCTTGACGATGGTCAGGATGACCTCCTGGAAGGAGCTGATGTTGTGCTGGGTGCGGGGCAGCTTCATGTCCGCCGGGTAGAACCGCTTGTAGATGCCGTCCATCCGGGACCGGACGTAGCCCTCCCGCTCGAGGACGCGGAGGTGGTACGACAGCGCGCCGTTGGTCACGTCCAGCTGGTCCTTGATGGCGTTGTAGTGCTCCCCCGGATTCGCGATTATGTAACCATGGATCTTACCACGCAGGTAGTGGTCCAGGACCCGGTCCTTCTTGATCTTGGTGTAAAGGGGGAGGAAGATGACGGTGAGGAAGGCGTACCTGCCCACCTCGGTCCCGCCCACCAGGCCGAGGATGGAGACGGTGATCACGGCGGCCACCGAGACATGCACCACGGCGGGCGGGATGGCCTGGTCGGGGGCGCCGTCCACGTACACGTGGCGCTTGACCAGGTTGTTCGCCTCGTTCCGCTCGCGGATCTCATCCGCTGGGTCCACCTGCAGCACCAGCGTCCTTCTGCCCTGGTTCGGGACCATGTACAGGACGACCTCCAGCTGTCCCATGCGGGGCACGATGGACAGGGTGTCCCGGTCCATGACGGTGGAGCCGTCCTTGAGGACCACGGTGACGTCCTCGGCGTCGGCCATGCCCAGGTTGAAGACGGTGGCGCGCACGGTCAAGGGCGTCCCCTCGTGGGGCTCGTAGGGGAGGATGGTGAAATCGACGACGGCCAGGTCGGGGAACCGCAATCTCACGTAGAGGATCTGTCGGAGGATCTGGCCTCCCTGCTCGCTCCACAGGACCATGTCGATAGCGTGGTCGCCGTCGGCGCCGGCGGGCACCTTGAGGGCGAGCCGGGCGGACCGGACGCCGCCCATCTCCATCGGGAACGTGACCGTGGGCTCACCATCGGCGTCCTGGAAGGAGTAGTCCCAGCCGTAGGGCAGTCCCTCCAGGGCGAGGCGCGCCGTCCCTGCGGAGTTGCCCACGCTGTGCATCTCGAAGGGGAAGGTCACCGTCGCGGGTGGCGTCAGCGTCCTGGTGGTCTCCTCGATCACCAGGTCCACGTCGAACACCTGGGGCACGTGGACGTCGCACCACGAGCTGTAGTAGCCGATGGAGCCGCGCACCTGCACGGCCACGGGAACCCTTCCAGGCATGGTGTCCCTGGGGGCCGTTATCGTCACCTCGAGGGTGCGGCTCTCCCCCGGACCGAGGATGATGGGGCCGGTGACACCGGCGGCCTTCGCCCTCCATCCCTCGGGAAGGCCCAGGAACGAGATGGACAACCGCTCGAAGGAGTTGCCATTGTTGTTCAGCACGAGGTCTGTCACCGCGGTGCCGTCCATGAGGGGCACGGACATGGGCATGAACAGCCCCTCGTACTCCACCTTCAACCCCACGGTGGCGGTGAAGTACTCCACGGCCAGGGTGGGTCCCTCCTCGCTGGCGGCCACGACCATGATCCTCGCGGGGGTCTGGTAGGGCACCCCCTCGGGGGCCGTCACCCATACCAGCACGGGGGCCTGGGAGCCCGGGGTCAGCACGAGGGAGGGCTCGCTCACCTCGACGGTCCAGCCCTCCTTGTTGGGCTGGGCGTACATCCTCACCGTCACCGGCTCGTTGCCGGTGTTCCTGACCATCGCCTCGAGGCTGGTGGGAGCGGTGGGCGATATCTCCAGCTTGCCCTCGCCCAGGTCCAGGGCTACGCCGGCGTGCGGGACCACGACGGCGGGCAGGCTCGTCCCAGCGCCCTCATCGCCGTCCTCGGTGTGGCCGATGACCTTGATGACGGCCTCTGTCCCGGCGGCGGCGCCCTCGGGGGCCGTCACCTTCACCTCGACGTCGACGGTCTCGCCGGCGGGGAGGTTGACGGGGGCGGGCGCCTCGGCGGACCAGCCGCGGGGCACCTCCACCTCGACGGTCACCGTCTCGTCGGTGTCGGACCAGCTCTCCAGGGTCAGCGTCACGGACACGGGGTCGCCCGGCAGAGCCGACAGGGGCTCGTCAGGGCCCCTGACGATGAAGGGATGGTGCTCGGGCACCTGGACCGGGATGTCGATGCTGGAGACCGCCTCGGGCCAGCCCTCGGGGTGGGCCGTGACGGTCACGGTGTCCCGGGCGCCCGTGGTGGCGGTCATGGAGGCGATGATGCGTACGGTGACGAGGGCGGAATCCCCGCCCTCCATCTCGATGAGGTCGTCCCCGAGTATCTCGGCGCCGAAGGGGGTCTCCAGGCCATCGGCGATGCCCAGCTGGACCCTGTGGGGATACCCCACCTTGCTCTCGACCAGCACCGTGGTCTCCAAGGTGGTGCCCGCCCGGAGCAGCACGGGCTCCAGGGGGTCGATGGACGCGGGCCTTCGCATCATGGTGTCGGTGGCCCTGTCGATGATCCAGAAGCGAACGGAAAGGTCGGGATCCCAAGAGGAAACCGCGTGGGCAGTCCTAGAGTGATCCGCGTGGGCCATATAGGTCTGACCCCTTCCATCGGTGGTGGTGGAAGCTGACTGGATAGGAGGAATATACTCGTGTATTACGATGAAAGGGAAGGTGCCCTCGAGCTTGCCCTCGGGTGTGGCATAGATCGGAGCGTGTACGAATTTGAAGGTGCCCACAGCCAGGTAACCACCGTTTAGCACAGTGGCCAGGTCGGATGCCCTCACGGAGTTCAGTATGCCGCCCGAGCCCTCGTAGTCGGTGATGTTAACCACCTCTCCGATACCGTCCTCACCCAGATCCCGCTGCCAGACGTTCGATGCGGATGAGGGTCCGTCTACCCACACGGCGGTGGGGACACCGTTCGGGACGGGCAGGATGACGGGCAGCGTGCCCTCGTCGGCTCCATGGACCAGATGGATGTCGAAGCCGTCCTCGCCGTCGGGGACGGCCCAGTGGTCGCCGTCCTCCCCGATGAAGGTCACGTGGGGCTGGCCGTCCAGGTCGAGGGCCACGTCGACCGCGGACGGGCCGTAGTCGCCGAGGATGCCGTCCACCAGCTCGGAGGTGAGGATGTTGCCGTCCCTGCTGAGGGAGACCAGCCGGACGTGGGTGCCGACCCGGTCCTTCTCCTCGACCCAGGTCATCCAGGCCGCGGCGCCGTCCTCGGAGACGGTGGCGGCTATGGCCGGGGCCGAGGCGGTGACGTCGGTGGCACTGAACCTGTGATTGTTGGAAAGGACGTTGCCGTAGTCGTCGTAGGTCTTGTGCCAGACGGCGCCCTGGCCGTCCTCCCACACCACGTGGAGGACGCCCTTGGCGTCCATGGCGACCACGTCGACCTGGCCGTCGATGGGCTCGGGAGCGACCCGGGGCAGGTTGGACAGCTCTACGCCGATCTTGGAGTCGGCGGTGAGGTTGAGCCGGGAGAGGTAGAGCTTGCCGTCCTCGTCCTCCCAGGTGGCCAGGGGGACGTCGTCGGGACCGATGAACAGGGTGACGTTGGACTCGTCGCCTGGACCGTAGGTGACGTGCCATCCCATCTTGGGCTGCTCGCCATCGGCAGCGCTGGTGGACAGCGCCGCCAGTGGGGCGATGATGAAGAGGGCGACGATGACGACGGCCCACGACCGGTTCCCGGGCGGAGACAACTTCATGGAGACCCGACCACCTGGTTCAACCTCACTCCTTGCATCCATTCCTGCCTGGCCCATATATACAGTCTTGTACGGTTCTTTATCGTTCCCATACGGGGTATGGGGTCCTGGCACTCGCTCACGTGGTGCCATGTGCGACCGTACGCCTTAAGGGTTGCGACGTGGTTTTCCTCGGGGCGAACCCAGTTATTACCTTTTATAAAGGGGACGCAAACCCTTTATGGCCGCTGGGTCCTTCCGTACCTAGGTGGTCAGCGGATGGCGAGGAGGTCGCGTCCTATCGGGTCTCAGAAGAAGATGACCAAGAAGAAGGACTGGACGTACAAACTGGAGACGGGGAAGATATTCCTCTACATCCTCCAGATCATCCTGGTCATCCTCTACATCATCCGGGCGACCATCGACGACATGGAGGAGATCAAGGACGGCTACTTCAACCTCCTCGACGTCCTGGTCCCCCTGAGCCTCCTCATCGTCGTCATCGGCGTGGAGGAGGTGCTGATCTCGACCATGGTGGGCGCCTTCCGGAAGGACCTCTCCGACAGGTACCGGTACCTGGAGGCCGCGAAGCGGGGCGCCATCACCACCGCCGTCGTGGCCTTCATCATCGCCATCATAATGCTGGCGCCCCCGGTCCACGACATGATAGAGGACGCCTCCGGGCTCAACGAGACCGAGACCTCCCCCGAGCTTTTCAAGAACTTCAGGTCCAAGGACCCGCTGAACCTTACGGGGTTGGACAGGATGTTCGTGACCACCGAGGACAACGTCCTGTTCAACGTCACGCTGTACCGCGGGGACAAGCTGACCGACGGGTTGGTGGTGGACAACGCCAGTCGCGTGCGGGAGTGGGAGTACAACTTCGACGTGGACGAGGTGGATGACTACATCATCCTCGCCACCCCCGTCTCCGCCTCGGGTGATATCACCTGGGTCCTGGAGATGGAGACCAAGGTCCGGCAGGAGTTGATCTACGGCGTCGCCGTGCCCTTCCTCATCCTGGGCATCGTCAACCTCTGCTTCTACCCCCTGGCCCGCTTGTGGTCCCGGTCCACCGAGGACGAGTACGTCGAGACCCAGACCAAGAGGCTGCGCGCCCGGTTCAAGATAGAGGAGGCCTTCCTCATCTACGAGGACGGCAGGCTCATCGCCCACAACTCCCGTCGCCTCAAGCCTGAGAGGGACAAGGACATCATGACGGGCATGCTCACCGCGGTCCAGAGCTTCGTCACCGACACCCTCATCGACGAGGAGAGGGGGACCCTGGACCAGCTGAGGTACGGCTCCCTCAGCATCCTGGTGGAGGGCAAGGGCAGGGTGAACCTGGCCACCATCATCTCCGGCGACGAGTCGCCGGCGCTGCGCCAGGGCATGACGAACATCGTGTCCTACATAAGCGGCCAGTACCGCCAGTACCTGGAGGACTGGGACGGCGACGTGGACCACTTCAAGGACGTGAAGCGCTACATCGGCCACCTGGTCTCCACCGGCCAGGAGAAGGCCGTGCTGCCCGACGAGCTGTACCTGTTCCACCGTGACGGCCGGCTGGTGGCCCACCAGAACTCGCGCCTCGAGCCCTCCATCGACGACGGCCTGCTCCAGGACTGGGTGGACCAGATAGTGGGCGCGGTGCGCCGGTCGATGGCCGACCCCTCCAAGTCGATGCCCGCCCAGCTCAACGTGATGGGCTACGACGTCTACCTGGAGTACACCAACTACCTGAACATGGCCTTCATGACCACGCGCAAGGACGTCGAGGCGCGCAGGGACCTGATGTCCGACGTGCTCCACGACATCGACGCCCAGTTCCACGACACCCTCTACCAGTGGGACGGTGCGACCCAGGAGCTGGCGGACCTCAAGCTGATGCTGGAGTCGGTGTTGACCGAGAGGGTATAGCGCTAGGGCGGCCTACCCCTGGTTGGGGTACCTCTTCCTCTGGTCCTGCTCGAGCATGAGCTCGGCGAGGCGGTAGAAGGCGATCTCCACGTTGTTGCCTGTCTTGGCCGAGGTCTTGTAGTAGACCGTGTTGTACTTGGCGGCCAGGGCCTCCATGCCGTGCTCGTCCATGGTCCAGTATCCCTCCAGGTCCGTCTTGTTGTACACCAGGAGCACCGTCTTGTCGCCCACGGCAGACCTGAAGGATTTGACCCACATCTCGAAGTTCTCGATGGTGGAGAGGCGGGTGATGTCCGCGATCACGATGGCACCGTCGGCGCCCCTGTAGTACATCTCGTGAAGGCGGGTGGACTCCCTGGAGCCGATGAGGTCCCAGATCATCATGTCCATCTTGACGGTGTACACCATGGTGGGTACCTCGATCTTCTTCTTGGAGACGCGGGCGCCGATGGTGGACACGTACTTATCGTCGAAGGTGTTGAGCACGAACCTGCAGATGAGGCTGGTCTTTCCCACTGCCGGGTCTCCCAGCAGGACGATCTTCTTCTTGACCCTCTTGGTTGGCTCGTCCATCGAGTATCACTCCTAGGATCCTACCCAGAACGCCCCGGCGATCTTCCGGACCATCGAGATCGCGGCCAGGGCTGAGAGGTAGGAGGTCTTCTTGTTGTCCGGGTGGGGGTAGTTGCTCACCCAGCTGCGCATCTCCCCGAAGCTCCCCTTCAGGGTGATGGTGTGCTGGTTGGTGTCCACGTGGGGGTCGGCGATGATGCGCACCTTGGTCGCGTCGAAGCCCACCCCCGCCAGGGACAGCGCGGCGGCCACGTTGATGTTCTGGGGGAAGTCCTTCACCGCCTGGCGGGCGGTCCCGTCGAAGAGGACCGTCTCCTCCTCGAGGGCGTCCAGGTCTATGCCCATCCTCGCCACGGCCTCGTTGCCCACCAGGGCCCGGGGCGGCTTGCGGGTCTCCAGCATGACCTCGTCGATGCGACCCTCGGCGGCGCACCTGACGCCGTCCACCCCCGCGATGGCGCCGGTGGGGATGTAGATCTTGCACCCCTTCTCCCGGGCTATGCGGCGGAGGTGGTCTGCCAGCTTGTCGTCGGCCAGGGCGCCCACCGACATCATCATCAGGTCGCGACCGGCCCACAGCACCTGGGGGGCGAACTCGGTCACGGCCCCCTGGGACGCGGCCTCGACCACCAGCTCGCTGTTCTTGATGAGCACCTCTATCGAGGTGACGTGCACCGCCTTGTCCAGGCGGGTGGCCAGGGAGCGGGCCGACTCCTCGCTGTGGTCGAACAGGAAGATGGAGCCGATGGCCTCGGTCCGGTCCATCGCCACGGCGATGGTGCGTCCGATGGCGCCACAGCCTATCAGTCCTATCTTCATAGGGCATCCTCCCGGGACTCGATTCGGCACGTCGGTATTTCAAGGTATGGGAAAGAGAACCATCATTGGAAGGAAGGGACGGTCCCTCAGTCGAGGCCGATGTGCCCGATGGCCTCGGCGTGGCGGTACGCCCTCAGGAACTCCCCCGTGGTGGGCCGCCTCGAGATGTCCTCGTGCTCCCGGGCCCGGTACACCGGTCGGTACTGGTCCATCACGTTGACCCGGAGGGGCCCGATGCTCTCGCGGAGCCAGTCGAGGACCGGGACGGAGCAGCAGTCCACGTGGTTCGGCAGGACCAGGTGGCGGACGATGAGCTCGGCCTGGTCGAAGGCGTGCAGGTGGTTCCGGGACACCACCTCGAAGTAGCCCTCCACGTGGGACAGGCGGCGGGCGCAGTCGTCGTTGCCGTACTTGAAGTCGGTGAGGTAGAGGTCCATGGTGGCGTCGAGCAGCGCGATGGTCCTCTCGGTCATGTACATGTTGGAGTTGAACACCTGGGGCCTGGGACGGTCCGACCGGAGCACGCCAAGGGTCCGGAGGATGAAGGGCACGTTGGGGATGGGGTCCCCACCCACCCAGTTGACGTTCCGCGAGGACCACTCCTCCCCGACGATCAGGTCGGCGCAGTCCTCGGGGGTCAGGGCCGTGCCCGACCGGGGGTTGCGGGAGATGTCGTGGTTCTGGCAGAACTGGCACTCCAGGTTGCACCCCGAGAAGAAGATGGTGTGGGAGGGGACCAGCTCGTACTCCTCGCCGTGGTGCAGAAAGGAGGAGGACACCCGGGACTCGACCACACCGCACGTTCCCGCCTCGCCCCCCGCACGGTCGGCCCGGCAGCGCCGCTCGCACAGCTCGCACACCGCCCCCAGCCGGCCAGCCAGCTCTATCTTCAGGTCCAGCAGACTACCCTCGACGGGCTCGGGGGGAGGCGTGCCCTCCTCGGGCCCGCGGTCGAGGATGCCCGAGGCCCTGAGCCGGGACACCTCCTTCTCGTGGAGGGCCCAGAGCTCATCGGCGTCGTCCCCGGGGTCGAAGGTGACCTCCCTCGCCCTGGCGTGGACGTACTGGGGCCATCGTTCACCTGCCAGGATTGCGGCGTACCTGGGCAGGTGGGACAGGTCCTCGCGGGTCCGGCCGAACACGCCAGAAGGCAGGACCTCTGGGCCCAATAAAGGCTTCGGAGCCGCTTCGACGCCCCTGACCCGTGTCCATCCGTTGCCCGCCGATGGGAGAACAGTAAAATAACCGGAACGACCTGAACCACCGTACTGGAGAGCTGATGCAATGTCTTGGGTCAACGGGTCCGCCGCGAAGGCCATCGTCGCCACCATGCTCGTCGCGATGATGGTGCTGCCCGCGGCCTCCATCGCGCTGCCTATCGACGGACCCCTCTCCGGGCCACGGGACGATGGTCCCGACGGCGATGCGCCCCCCGGCGACAAGGTCTGGCCCGTGGTCGAGGCGGAGCGGGTCCCCATGTCCGAACGGTCATGGCTGGTGGACATCCACGGGTCGGGTCGCCCATATCCGCCCCAGCTGCTCACCGCCCTGGCCCCCAAGGGCTTCGACGAGGTGGTGTCGGTGATCGTGCAGTTCCGCGACGGCACCGACGCCGGCGACAGGGCCCTGCTCCAGCGGCTGGGGCTGCGCCTGGTGCACCGGTACGTGGGCGTGGACGCCTGCCACGTCGAGGGCCCCGTGGGCGCGGTGTGGACCCTTGTTGACTCCGGCCGCACCTGGTACGTGGAGCCCGACCTCCCCCTGGTGCACGACATGGAGGTGGGCACCAGGGTGGTGAACGCCACCCGGGTCTGGGCCAGCGAGGTCCAGCAGATGATGGCCACCCCCAGCGCCCCCATCGACGGCACCGGCGTGACCTGCGTGGTGGTGGACACCGGCATCGACGCCAGCCATCCCGACCTGGACTACGGGACCAAGACCATCTTCAACCTCCGGTCGGACACCGGCGAGGGCCCGTACTACGAGACGGAGAACAGCGACCTGGGCTACGGGCACGGCACCCACGTGGCGGGCACCGTGGCGGGCAACGGCGACGGCTCGGCGGGTGCGAGGCGCGGCGTCGCCCCCGGGGCGAACCTCATCGGCATCACCGTCGACACCGACAACAGCGCGGGCTACATGGGGTCCCTGGACTGGATATGGCAGAACTCCCGCCCGGGGGGCAACCCCCACAACATCCGGGTGTTCACCAACTCCTGGCACAGCACCGTGGAGGAGTACGACCCCCAAAAGGCCCTCATCGTGCTCATCAACAACATCGCCTTCGAGAACAGCGTGGTCTCGACCTGGTCGGCGGGCAATGACGGCCGGGACGACCCCGAGGGCAACGCGCTGACCACCTCGGGCCAGGGCAACACCCCCGTGGGCATCATGTGCGCCGCCTTCGAGCGGGACGGGACCGGCGTGGCCGACTTCTCGTCCCGGGGCAAGCGGGGCGACAGCCACACCTACCCCGACGTGGGCGCCCCCGGCGTGCGGATCTGGAGCTGCGCCGCGCGGCGGACCATCATCAGCGCCGGGTCGTACGCGGGCAGCAACACCAACCCCTACTACCTGGCTATCTCCGGGACCTCGATGTCCACCCCCCACCTGGCGGGGCTGGTGGCGCTGGTCTGGCAGGCCGCCCCGTCCATGAGGATGTCGGACAAGCACGAGGACCACAGCGGCGACCCCGGCGACTGGTTCGAGCGGCCCGACACCCGCATCCACGAGGCGGAGTGGATCATCGAGGCCACCGCCAACTACCTGCGCGGCGGTACCGGCGGAGGCAGCGGCATCCCCCAGCACGACCCGGAGCTGGACGGTTACGGGGTGGACGGCGAGCCCATCGACTTCGTGCAGGGCTACGGTCTGATCAACGCCGACCGCGCGGTCGCCGTGGCGCTGACCCTGGAGCAGCTGCGGATGGAGAACCCCGACAAGGACATCACGGTGGCCGACGCCCTGGAGGCCTACGAGGACGCCCTCGAGGAGGGCGAGCGGGAGGTGGCCACCGACCGGCTCTCCACCTCCTGGGAGGGCGAGTGGGGTCGCTTCACCGAGAACGAGGACGCTGCCTACCAGCCCTACAGCGCCAACCAGACCAAGCTCCTGTGGGTCCCCGCGGGCACCGAGAGCCTGGACGTCGAGGTGTTGTACCCCCCCATCGACCTGCTGAAGAAGAACGTGGGCACCATCACCTGGACGGTGGACTTCGGCGCTGACGGGACCGTGGACGTGCAGGGCGAGATGACGCCGTCGATGACGGGCGCCCGGCGGGGTACCGTTTCCGCCAGCGGCCACGACGGCGAGTTCTGGGCCGTCGGCGTGATGGGCCAGGGCATCAAGGTGCAGCGGCCCACCCAGGACCACACCTACATGGAGGTGCGCGTCGAGTACGTGACCTCGGTGGTGGCCCACCTGTCCTCGGGGTCGGGTGCGCTGGCCGTCGACCCCCCCAACCTGGGGAGCGGTTACTACCACGCCTACTCAGAGCAGTGGCACGTCGTGGAGCCCACCGTGGATTACGGTGGCGGCACCGTCATCGTCCCCTACCTGGCGTACAACATGACCAAGGTGGAGCTGGGCGGGCAGGGTCCCTCCATCGACGACCAGGCCTCCGGCTCCGGTGGGATGGGATGGCTGTGGTGGCTCCTCCTGGCCGTCGTGATCGTGGTCCTGGCCCTCCTCTACTGGAGGTACCGCGAGCGCATCGACCTCAAGCACAGGGCGGGCCGGATCACCCAGCGGGCCAGGGCGGCAGTGGGCCGCGTGACCCGGCGTTCCACGGGTTGACGTACCACGGGATGTATTGACATGGTCATTACGGGCCATGGCAAGGGGTCGTCGCAGGTATCTAGACCGTAATAAACAATACCAATAGGCATAAATACGAGCGTGCCGTCTTGCCCATCGGGGTCATTGGCGTCCTGGAAACTGCCGGGGGTGTCTTGTAGACCAGGTCATTTATTGGGAGAATGGTCATCAGCGGGGGCTTCGCGCCCCCGTCCACCATCTTCTCACCATGGCCCCACCTCTCCTCTCACTGCTCTTCCAGGGTGAAGTGCACCCTCTCCTTCTGGGCACCCTTGGACTCGCGACCCAGGGGCTTGAGGTGACCCAGCTCGGAGAGGTTGCGCACGTGGGTGCCGGCGCAGGGGCACAGGTCGTAGCCCTCGATGTCGACGACCCGCATCCGGGTGATGTGCTTGGGCAGCAGGTCCAGCTGGGCCCGCCCCACCTTGACCCGGGTCTCCATCTCGTCCCGGTCCATCTCGTACACCGAGACCGGGACGGCGGCGTCCACCAGAGCGTCGAAGCGGACCTTGACCCTCTCCAGGTCCTCGTCGGTCAGCCGGGCCCGGTCGAAGTCGATGCGGGACCGGTCGGCATACAGCTGGTTGCCCACGGTGTGGGCGTCGTAGAGCTCGAGGATCACGGCGGAGATGAGGTGCTGGGCGGTGTGCATGCGCATGTGGGCGTAGCGCAGGTCCCAGTCCAGCACTCCGCGGACCTGGTCGGGGACCGAGTGGGGGTCGCCGTCCACCACGTGCTTGACGATGCCCTTCTTCAGGACGTGGCCAACTGGGATGGAGCCTCCCTCCCACTCCAGGGTGCCGCGGTCGCTGGGCTGGCCCCCTCCCTCGGGGTAGAAGGCGCTGGCCTCGAGGACCACGTAGTCCTTCTTCCGCTTGATGACGCGGGCGTCCCACTCCCTGATGTAGTTGGCCTCCACGTCGGGCATGTAGAGCATTTCGGTGTCCGCCATAGGGGGTCCCCGGGCATCGAAGGGGCCTCGGCTTACTTGATGGTTTGGGCCGAACGAACCAGCGTCGCTTTATATAGCCGAGGGACATAGATCCACGTGGAAGCCGTTTTCTCCATACGCTGAAACGCACGGGAATACTCTTAAATAATGACGGCAACATAATCAGCGACCCCAGTGAGTGTTACCATTGTCCGATGAACTGAACGAGGAGGAACTGAACGAGAACGGCAGCGACGAGGTCATCCACGAGCCCGTCGACCAGTGGGTGCGTCGCCATAGGTTCTCGGACACCTGCGATGTGGAGATACCCGACCGACTGGTGGAGCAGGTCATCGGCCAGGACCGCGCGGTCCAGGTGGTGCGCAAGGCCGCCGAGCAACGTCGCCACGTCATGCTCATCGGCTCCCCTGGCACGGGCAAGTCCATGCTGGCCAACTCCATGGTGGAGATGCTGCCCCGGGGCGAGCTCCAGGACGTCATCTGCTACCACAACCCCGAGGACGCCAACCAGCCCAAGGTCAGGGCCGTTCCCGCGGGGAAGGGCAAGGAGATAGTGGCCGCCCAGAAGGCCGAGGCCTTCCAGCGCAAGAAGGAGCGCCAGTCCATCTTCATAGTCTTCGTGGCCCTCATCCTCATCATGTTCGTCCTGTTCGCCTTCAAGCGGGACGAGGACGGCGAGCTCTACTTCGACACCACCGTCCTGTTCTGGGGCATCCTGGCCGCCATCATCGTGCTGGTGTTCATGCGATGGTCCGCCGGCAAGGGCGAGGTCGCCATGGTGCCCAAATTGCTCATAACCAACGACCCCGACGACCCGCCGCCCTTCATAGACGCCACCGGCGCCCACGCCGGCGCGCTGCTGGGGGACGTGAAGCACGACCCCTTCCAGTCGGGAGGCCTGGAGACACCGTCCCACGACCGGGTGGAGGCCGGGGCCATCCACAAGGCCAACAAGGGCGTGCTGTTCATCGACGAGATCAACATGCTGCGCATCGAGTCGCAGCAGTCCCTGCTCACCGCCCTGCAGGAGGGCGAGTTCTCCATCGTGGGACAGTCGGAGCGCAGCTCCGGGGCCATGGTCAAGACCGAGCCGGTGCCCACCGACTTCGTCCTGGTGGCCGCGGGCAACCTGGACGCCGTCAGCGGCATGCATCCCGCCCTGAGGTCCCGCGTGCGCGGCTACGGATACGAGGTGTTCGTGCGCGATACCATGGACGACACCCCCTCCAACCGGGCCAAGATGGTCAGGTTCATCACCCAGGAGGTCGTCAAGGACGGCAAGATCCCCCACTTCGGCAAGGGGGCGGTCGCCGAGATACTCCTGGAGGCCCAGCGGCGCAGCGGGACGTCGGGCAAGCTGACCCTGCGCCTGCGCGAGCTGGGCGGCCTGATACGCACCGCCGGCGACATCGCCAGCGAGGCCTCCGCCGACATGGTCACCGTGGAGCACGTGCTGGAAGGCAAGAAGATCGCCCGCAGCCTGGAGCAGCAGATAGCCGACCAGTTCATCGAGAGGAAGCTGGAGTACAAGAGCTACATCACCGATGGCTTCGAGGTCGGCCGCGTCAACGGCCTGGCCGTCATGGGCGCCGGGGACCAGGGCGTGTCCGAGGTGGCGGGCGTGGTAATGCCAATAATGGCCGAGGTCACCACCTCCTCCTCGTCCTCCGAGGGCCGCATCATCGCCACGGGCAAGCTGGGCGAGATCGCCAAGGAGGCGGTGATGAACGTCAGCGCCCTCATCAAGAAGTACACCGGGCAGGACATCCGGAAGTACGACATCCACATTCAATTTATAGGCACCTACGAGGGAGTGGAGGGCGATTCGGCCTCCATATCCATCGCCACCGCCGTCATCTCCGCCCTGGAGGATGTGGAGGTCGACCAGAGCCTGGCGATGACAGGGTCCCTCTCCATCCGCGGGCAGGTGCTGCCCGTCGGTGGCGTCACCGCCAAGGTGGAGGCCGCCGCCGAGGTCGGTATAAAGAAGGTCATCGTGCCCGCCGCGAACGTGAAGGACCTGATGCTCCAGCGGAAGTACAAGGACAAGATAGAGATCATCCCTGCCGCCACCCTCGGGGACGTGCTGGACGCGGCCCTGCTCGCGGGGCCCCGCAAGAAGTCCCTGGTGGACCGGTTGGCGGCGGTGGTGAAGAAGCGGGAGGACCCCGACGTCCCTTCCCCCGAGAGGAAGGACATCGTCGGCGTCCCTCACCCGCAGTGAGCTGTGACGGGGGTGGGAGCACGTGCGTGCTCTGGTGATAGGGCGGTTCCAGCCATTCCATGACGGGCATCTGGCAGTGGTCCGAGAGACAGCGCCCGGGGTGGACGAGGTACTGGTCTGCATCGCCGCCGCCGCGGACTCCGGCACCAAGGACAACCCCTTCACCTCGGGCGAGAGGCGGGAGATGATCTCCCTCGCCCTCGAGGGTGCGGGCATCGGCAACTTCTCCATCATCGACATCCCCGATATCCACAACCCGCCGGTGTGGGCCAGGTACGTCGCCTCGCTGTGTCCCCCCATCGATGTGGTCGTGGCCCACAGCGACGATACCCTGGACCTCTTCCGCGGGGAGGGGTACGAGGTCAGGCAGGCCACCCCCTACGAGAGGGACACCCACTCGGGCACCCATGTGCGCCAGCTGATGGCGGAGGGCGGCGACTGGCAGCGGCTGGTGCCGCCCGCCGTGGTCGAGTACCTGGGCAGGATCGATGGCGCCGAGAGGGTGCGACGGCTCACCATGGATGCCTGATGGGATACCCCCTCGATGCGTATCACAAAGAGGTCCAGAGGCTCAGTACTCCTCCCAACCACCTTTGGGTGGCTCCTCCGGCGGGGCCTGCTCGGGTGGTGACCGTGGGTCCGGACCGGATGGCCCGCGGAGCCCTTCGTCCCCTCCGCCGCCGTCCCGTCGTCCGAGGACGTACATCACCACGATGCCGATGACCACCCCGATGACCAGGGCCATTGCCATGGTGCCCACGCTGGACTCGGAGACCGCCTCGGCCTCCATGCGCTCCACGGTAACCTCGGTGGAGGCCTCGTTGCCGGCCCTGTCGGCGTTGCGCACGGAGAAGGTGTTGTCGCCCCAGCTCAGGCCCACCACCATCTCGAAGGTGCCGTCGGACTTGATGCCCACCGGGTTGTCGTTCACCCACACCTTGGACGAGGGGTCGTCGGTCACGCCCCGGAGGGTCAGCTCGCCCTCGGAGGTGGTGAAGCTGCCGGTGGGGTAGGTGATGGCGATCTTCGGTGCCTGCACGTCGTAGTCGATGACGTAGGTGTGGGTGGTGCCCAGGTTGCCCATGCGGTCGGCCACCTCGATGGTGATGGCGTTGGTCCCCTCCACCAGCTTGTGGGAGAAGGAGAAGGAGCCCACGCCCTCGTGGACCGCAGACCCGATGGAGAAGAAGGCGTACTCGTCCACCTTCACGTGGAACACCAGGTTGTCGCCGGTGGCGAACTTGTCCGCACCCACGACGATGATCTCGCCGTTGGTCACCTCCTCGTCCTCCACGGAGTACTTGGGGGCCCGGGTGTCGCGGGTGATGGTGACCGAGGTGCGGTTCTCGTTGCCCGCGGCGTCGCGGACCACGATGTTGAAGGGGTTCTCTCCCTCGATGAGGTTGACCTGGATGGCGAACTCTCCTGGGAGGGCGGCCTCCGACTTGCCGTTGATGAAGACGTGATCGATCTCCGGGTCCATACTGCCGGCGATGAAGGCGGAGTCCTCCGTCGTGATGAGGCCCTCCCCCGAGGGGGAGTCGACCACGAGCATGGGGTCGGTGGTGTCCACCGTGACATCGCGGAACTGGACCGCCTTGTTGCCGGCCATGTCGGTGGCCTCGACGGTGATGGTGTGGGTGCCCTCCCCCAGGGTGACGTCGGTGGAGAAGCCTCCCTTGAAGGGGGTGATGACGACCCCGTCGATGGTGACGGTGGCGTCGATGTCCGTGGTGCCCGCGACGGTGACCAGGGGGTCATCGGTGACCATCCCTTGCTCCGGCTTGGTCACCGTCAGGGAGGGCGGGGTGATGTCGAGGATGACGGTCAGCACCGTCTGGTTCCAGTTGCCCGCCACGTCCTGCACCTTGAGCACCAGGCCGTTGGTGCCCTCGGACAGGGGGAACTCCAGGGTGAAGTAGCCATCCTCGTCCGGCCATGCTAGGGACTGCCCCATGTAGATGGTGGCGCCCGCCTCGGTCCTTCCACTCAGCACCAGCAGGGGCTCGTTGGTCGCCAGCGGCGGCTCCTCGTCCAGGTCTATCGGTGGTGCCTCGGTGTCGACGATGACGCCCTCGCGGACCAGCTGGCCCACGTTGCCGGCCCGATCGGTGGCCCGCACCGTGACGTCGTACCTGCCGTCGTTCACCCGGTTGAAGGCGAAGTCCCACATCCCGCCGGTGACGCTTGCCGCGTGCCAGGTCTCGCCGTCCAGGCTGACCTCGACGGATGCAAGGCCCCTGCCCCGCTCGATGACGGAGCCGTCGAGGATGAGGTATGACACGTTGACCTTGGCCCCGTCCTCCAGTCCAGACATCGTCAGCTTGGGGGCGAAGTCGTCGGTGAAGATGATCTCCTGGGGCCGGCTCTCCATGTAGTCCAGCTCCGCGGCGCGGAACCAGGTGTCCACGTCCAGCAGGGCGGGGTACACGTGGATGTTGTACCAGACGTACGACCGCTTGGCCTCCCAGCGCTTGAAGTCCAGGGAGGCCGGGCCCAGGGACAGGTTGATCGACCCGATGCGCACGTCCGTCTCGTTGAGGAGGTAGATGGTGCCCTGGGAGATCGAAGTGCCGTCGGACCATTTGACGGAGGTGATGTTCAGCCGCTGCCAGGCCGTGATGCGGCCTCCGGTGTTGTCCACGAAGCCCGAACCCACATGGTGCTCTGTGTTGTAGACGTCGAAGGTGGCGCCGTACGCGACGTAGAAGTTGACGTTGGTGGTGTTGATGTAGCTGTCGACCACGTCGGTGTTGCCGAAGACGGCCCGGACACCGTAGTAGGTGTTCCAGATGGACACGTCCTTGACCAGGTGCACGCCCGTGCCCGCGCCCTCGAGGTAGACGCCGGTCCCGGAGCCCTGGCTGGCGCCCCGGATGTCCTCGTGGCGCCAGGTGCAGTTGCCGTAGCTGCCCTGGTAGAGGCGGATGCCGTAGCCGCCCCCGCGGACGATGTAGAGGTTGTGGTGCATGGTGATGTCGATGGACTTGGTGTAGGCCCGCACGCCGTAGACGTTGCGGTCGAACTCGTTGTAGGTCATCTCCACCACGCCGTTGCGCCACTCGGGGTCGAGGTACACCCCGTAGCTGAGGCCCTCGAACTTGCAGTAGCTGATGTTGAGGTCCCTGACGTACTGGCCCGCGTAGTTGTCGGAGTTGTACACGCCGTAGCTGTAGGGGTCGTTGACGTTGGCCCGGAAGGTGCAGTTGTCCAGCACCCAGTACATGTCCCTAAACCCCTCATTGCCAGTGGTGGAGATGCCGAAGCGGGACCAGCCGGTGCCGCTGATGGTGGTCCTCCTCATGGTGATGGGCGCCTTGGTGTAGATGCCCCACGTCCGGCTGTCGGAGATGGTGCAGTCCTCGATCAGGTGGGTTCCGTCGAAGAACCTGAGGCCGCCCTGGTTGTCGTTGTTCCAGCCGTAGAGGCGGGAGATGCTGGTGTCCTTGAAGATGGTGTCGTTGCTAATGTCGAAGAAGAACCGCTCGTCGTTGTTGCCAGAGTAGCGGTTGGTGATGACCGATGAGTACGCGTACAGGTTGCCCGTCTCCTCCACGGTCAGACGGAAGCGGTCCCCCCTGCGGGAGTCCACCAAGAGGGTGGAGTTGCGCAGCGTCAGGACCCCCCCGTCCCTGATGTTTATGTTGCCCCGGACGATGATCTCGTCCCCCTCGTACTCCAAGATGGTGTCCACCACCCAGTCGGAGTCGATGTAGTAGTCCGCGGCGTGGGCTGGCGTCGCTAGGAGCAGGAAGGCGAGGGCCGTTCCCAGGGCCATGAACATTATAGCCACCACTATCCGATAGGAGGACCTCATGCTGGCCCGATTGGCGCCCCCCCGAGATATACCTTTGGGTGATGTTGACCGGCCCTGGCGTTATCGAAAGGCCTATAGAGGGACCCGCCTCTCGGGGTGGCATGCGCTGCCTCGTCACCGGCGCGGACGGGTTCCTGGGCTCCCACCTGGTGGAGGCCCTGCTCAAGTGGGACCGCTGCGAGCACGTTTACGCCATGGTCCACCGCCCCCAGGTGAAATGGCTTCCAGCGCGGCCGGGCCGCCCCATGGACATCATCGTTGGGGACGTCACCAGGACCCCCTCGGTCGCCAGGCTCCCCGACGTGGACGTCGTGTTCCACCTGGCCGCCGTGGCCTCCCCCGCGAGGTGCGAGATCCGGCCCGAGATGGCCAGGCTCACCAACTTCCAGGGCACCATCAACATGCTCAACAGGTCCCTCCAGATGTCCACGGACCCCGTCTTCGTGTACGTGTCCACCGCAGCCCTCTACGGCGAGCCCGAGTACGTGCCCATCGACGAGGACCACCCCGTCGAGCCCCGGGACTCGTACACCTATTCCAAGTTGAGCGCCGAGATAACCGTCATGTCCTACCACCGTGAACAGGGCCTTCCGGGGGTCATCGTCCGCCCTTTCAACATCTATGGCCCCAGGCAGGCCGAGGATTTCGTCATCCCCACCATCATCACCCAGTGCCTGCAGGGCGTGGAGCTGCGCCTCGGCGACGGTCGCCCGGTGCGCAACTTCACGTACGTCACGGACGCCGTCGACATGCTGGCGAGGGCCGGCACCAGCAGGGAGGCCAGGGGCAAGGTGTTCAACCTGGGCAGCCGGCGGATACTCCCCATCTCCCGGGTGGCGGAGATGGTGGTGGACATCACCGGCTGCGGTCTCGAACCCATCTACGACCGGGCCAAGTTCCGGGAGGACGACCCGTCGGTGCTGGAGATGGAACCCCGGCTGGCCGAGAGGGTGCTCGGGTGGCGTCGCAAGGTCCCCATCGAGGTCGGCCTCCAGCGGACGGTGGAGTTCCACAAGGGACGCATGGACGCGCTGAGGGCGAAGGCCGCCGAGGAGCTGTACGGCAGCTACTGAGGGCGCCTCACAGGGTCAGGTCCTGGGCCTCCGGGTCGGAGCGGAACCACTCCAAGAATCTGCCCAGCCCCTCCTCCAGGGTGGTGGAGGGCGAGTACCCGAAGATGCGCTGGGCCTCGTCGATGGCCGCCCAGGTGTCCCGGGCGTCCCCCACCGCCGTGTCCTCGTACACCGCCTCGACGTCGGTGCCGGTCAGGTCCCGCAGCACGTCCAGGAGCTGGTTGATGGAGATGCGGCGCGAGGAGCCCACGTTGACGGACTGGCCAGTGAGCTCGACCATGGGGTCCATCAGGGCCAGGTTGGCCTCGACCACGTCCCCTACGTACGTGTAGTCGCGGGTCTGCTCGCCGTCACCGAAGATCACGGGGGCCTCGCCGGCCAGCAGCCGCTTGGTGAAGCGGGGCACCGCCAGGTCGGGCCGCATGCGGGGCCCGTAGACGGTGAAGTAGCGCAGCGAGATGGTGGGCAGGCCGTACACCTCGTACCACACCCGGCAGTACTGCTCCGCCGCCAGCTTGGACACCCCGTAGGGGGAGACGGGCTTGGTGGGATGGTGCTCGTCGAAGGGCAGGTACGCCACGGTGCCGTACACCGATGACGAGGACGCGTTGACCACCCGCTGCACCCCGGCGTCGCGAGCCACCACAAGGACGTTAAGGGTCCCCTCCACGTTCACCCGGTTGGGCTTGAAGGGGTCCTCCACCGAGGCCCGGACCCCCGCCTGGGCCGCCTCGTGGTAGATCACGTCGGGCCGGTGGCCCATCACGATGTCCCGCATGGTGGCCAGGTCGGTCACGTCGGCGTCCAGGTACTCGTACGCCCCGGCGTCATCGGTCCTGGCCGCCGCCTCCACCGCCTCCAGGTTCTTGCGCTTGAGCCGGACGTCGTAGTAGGGGTCCAGGTTGTCGACCACCACCACGTCCATGCCCTCCCTCAGGAGGCGGTCCGCCAGGTGGGACCCGATGAAGCCCGCGCCTCCGGTAAGCAGCACTCTGTCCATGGTCACCAGAACGCCCACGGGCCTATTTTACTTTCCCGATGGCCGGACCGACGGAGGATGTCCTCGAGGGTCGGTCATGGAAAAGGGGCCGCCCGCCCCCCCGTCCGATCCAGAGGAGGAGAGACGCACGGGAAGGTCGGGGGGGCGGAAGCGGTGGGTCCTTGGGGCATCTGTCGGGGCCTGTCGCGGCCGAACCGGTCGCGCCGGACCCCTTGGGGGGCTTTCGGGGGGGGGGGTTGAAGGATGTTGAGGGTCAACCCCATAAGAGGGAGGAGGAACACCTACCACGGCCCTCCCCCCTCAGGGGGGGTGAACACTGTGACCTGATTATCGATGGTGCCTTTAAAAAGGGGATTCCCTCCGATATCAAGGTCAATTATCACGCCCTAGCTGGGCGGGCCATAAACCCATATTATCGGGCCTTGGAGAGGGTCCCCTGCAACATGCAGGGGCCTCCCCGTCCCATGGGGACGGCTCAGAAGAACGCGAAGGCGAGGAGCAGTACGCCGCTCAGGATCATACCGAATCGGACTATGTCGCCCACCTTGTCGTAGTAGAGGCCGGTGATGACCATGGGCACGCCGATCATGAAGGCGCTGATGGTCCGGAGTATCCTGCCGGCCTTGATCAGGCCCTGGTCGTCGTACTCGGCCACGTCCAGCATGATCTGGCCGACCAGTATCAGTATACCGCCGATTAGCACCAGGAACCACAGGGACTTCCAGAAGATGGTGCTCATCATGTCCTGGGGCGGTTGCGTGGGCGGTTGCGCATATGCGGCCGGTTGACCATAGGGCTGCTGGCCCTGGGGGGGGTAGGGGGGCGGGGTGCCGTACGGTGGCGGCTGCTGATGGGTCGGCTGACCCTCGACAGCGAAGGGCGCCTGTTGTTCGCTACCTTCATCGCTCGCTTCCTCGGCCTCCTTCGAAACCTCTTCATCCTCCACCATTTCCATTCCTCAAGGGAAAATGACCCCTCCACAGGAAATAAAGGTTGCCCATCCATTATCAAAATGAAATATCTCGCGTGATATCAACGGATACGGCATGGGCCAGGTGGTGCCTGGATGGGTCGGAGTGCGGGCTCATGCCACCCATTGTCACTGGTGAACAATGCGGCAGCAATTTAAATAATAAGTCCCCACATTAGAAGGCCGTTCTGTAGGAGGTTAGAGGAATCTCTCGTTCCCGGAGTACCATCGTCGTGGCCCTCTTCGTCGTTCTGGGCCTGGCCGCATGTTGCATGGTCAGCCTTGGCGAGGACATCGAGGTGCCATACATCCCTGGCGACGGTGACGCCGGTGACGGTGGCAGCGGGGACCCGACGGGGTCCACCGGTACCGAGGTGCCAGCAGAGCCCGGGGTCCCGACCGTCCCGGGGGACGACGACGACCAGGATGGTCCAGGTCCCCGAGATGGCGGTGACGACGCCGGAGCGTACGACGGCGGAGGGTACGACGCCGGAGCGTACGACGGCGGAGGGTACGACGCCGGAGGGTACGACGGCGGAGGGGACGACGGGGGAACATCCAGCCTTCCCGTCGAGACCATCCCCCGCAAGGGCGCCGACACCTACGATCCCTTCCCCACCTTGGACCCCCTGATAATCGTGGTGATGATCGTGGTGTTCGGGGCGCTGGCCCTCTACGCGCCCGGCGAGATCCAGCGGATGCGCATCGAGTCCGCCTTCCGCGAATCCCTGGACGCGCGACTTGCCCTGGCCAAGGGCGAGTTCGTGATGGCCCTGGCGGGCTTCGACCGGGCCATCGAGCAGGCCCATCCCGCCTACACCCGCAGGCTGAGGGTGGACCGGCCCGCCGACTGGACCCTGATGCCCGACGACTTCTACATCTCCCTATGGCGGGGTCGCGCCTCGGCCCTCAGGGGGATAGGTCGTGAGAAGGCGGCGGTGGCGACGGCCCGCCTCGCCGATGAGCTGGAGGCCGTCGTCCTCAACGGACACTGAGCACTACTGTTCGCCGTCACCCTCGGGGCCCCACGGGTCAACCAAAGCCTTATACGCACTACAGGGAATCCACGGCAGGCCTTGTCCGTAGTGGGACCAAGGGTGATGGCTTGCGATCGAGATTCGGGGTAGACAGGGTCCGCCACCGTGGTTCGGAGGATCAGCGGGAGTACATCCAGCTCAGCATCCTCGCCGTCTTCATCGGGCTGGTGGTGGCCTTCATCGCCGTCCTGTTCCGCTACCTCATCGAGTTCATCTACGAATGGGTGTTCATCGGCGGCGGGGAGGCGATGTCCTTCCTGGGTCCAGCCCAGTATGCCATCATCCCCGCCATTGGCGGCCTGATAGTGGGCCCCATCATTTACTTCTGGGCCCGGGAGGCCAAGGGCCACGGCGTGCCCGAGGTGATGGACTCCGTCATCAGGTTCGGGGGCAGGATCCGGATGAGGGTCGTGGCCATCAAGGGTGTGACCGCCGCGATAACCATAGGCACGGGCGGTTCCTCCGGCCGCGAGGGCCCCATCATTCACATGGGCTCGGCCGTGGGCTCCAACGTTGGCCAGGCCCTCAAGATGACCCCCGCCCGGACCAAGATCCTCCTGGGCTGCGGTGCGGCGGCGGGCATCGCGGCCACCTTCAACACACCCATCGCGGGGGTGCTGTTCGCCATCGAGCTCATCCTCATGGAGTTCAAGACCCGCAGCTTCATCCCCATCGTCATATCCTCGGTCATCGCCACCCTGGTGGCCCCCGTTCTCGACGCCGGGATCGTGTTCATCCAGACGGGCGTCTGGTCCGACAACCCCTGGGCCTCCTACCCCGCCTTCGACGTGCCCATCTTCACCCTGGTGAGCCCCTGGGAGCTGGTGGCGTACCTGTTCCTCGGCATCATCTGCGGGTTCCTGGCCCTCCTCTACATCAAGTCCCTGTACAGGATGGAGGACTTCTTCGACGATCTCAAGACCAAGCCCTGGGTCAAGCCCGCCATCGGCGGCCTTCTCCTTGGCGGCGTGGGCATCATTTTCCCCTGGGTCCACGGGGTGGGTTACGAGAGCGTCGAGGAGGTGCTCAACGGCAGGCTTGACATCGTCGCCAACCCGTACCTCATCGGCCTGATGGCGATACTGGCCCTGGTAAAGATCCTGGGCGTGAGCCTCACACTGGGTTCCGGGGGCTCGGGCGGCATCTTCGCCCCGGCACTGTTCATCGGTGCCATGGCGGGAGGCGCCTTCGGGGGGGTGCTGAACCACTTCTTCCCCGACAGCACCGCGATGTACGGCGCCTACGGCCTGGTGGCCATGGCCGCCGTGGTGGCCGCCTCGACCCGGGGCACCCTCACCGCCATCCTGATAATATTCGAGATGACCCGGGTGTACGAGATAATCCTGCCCCTGCTCTTCGCCTGCGTCATCGCCGACATGGTGTCGAGCCTGGGCTCCCCAGAGACCATCTACACCCGGAAGCTGCTCCGCCGTGGCGTGAAGATCGTCCACGACCTGGAGCCCAACGTGATGCAGCTGTTCTCCGTCAAGGACGTCATGGTCCAGCGGGAGGACGTGGTGACCATCGGTCCCGAGGACCAGCTCCACAAGGTGGTGGCTATCATCCGCCGGACGGGACACAACGGCTTCCCGGTCCTTGACGACGACAACAGGCTGGTGGGCATCGTTACCCACGAGGACGCAAGGAACGCCCACAACCGGGGTGAGCTGTTCTTGAAGGCCAAGGAGTTCATGACAACGGACATGGTCTCAGTGACCCCCTACCAGACGGGCGAGGAAGCTTTGAGGGCCATGGGGGACCGGAGGGTATCCCACCTGCCCGTGGTGGACCCCTTCGACAAGGCCAAGCTGATGGGATGGCTCTCGAAGGGCGACCTGGTGTTCGCCTACGAGGCCTACCACCGGAAGATGGAGGCCCCCTTCTGCGAGGACGATGATGGTCTGGCCGTCTGCGAGGAGGACGAGCTGACCACCGAGGACGTCCTGGAACCCCCCAGCCTGCTGGAGCGGCTCTTCGGGAGGAAGGGAGACAAGGGAGACAAGGGCGGTCCCCCAGCTGACCAGGGAGTGGTCAAGGAAGGGGATGCGGAGGGAGAGATCGAGGCCTACGAGGTGCAGGCGGTCGAGGAGGAAGGGTCCGACTAGGCCTGGACGTGGCGTTATTCTCGTATGGCCCTGGGCGAGAACAGCAGCAGGCACCCCAATATCTCGAGCCGACCCACCCACATCAGGAAGGCCAGCACGATCTTCGACAGCGCGGGCAGGTGGGCGAAGTTCTCCGCCGGCCCCACGTCGCCCAGGCCGGGCCCGACGTTGCTTATGGCGGTGACGGAGGCCGAGGCCGCTGTGACCAGGTCGGCGCCCTGCATGGCGAGGATGAGCATCCCTCCCGCGGCGAGGCCCAGGTAGAGCATCACGTAGGCGGCGGTGTTGGCCACCTGCCCGTCGTCGATGGTCACCTTGCCCAGCTTGACGTGGAACACGCCCCGACGATGGGTGGCGCGGTAGAACAGCACCCTGATGCTCTTGAGGATGATGAGCATCCTCAGCATCTTGATGGAGCCGCCGGTGGAGCCCAGGGTGCCTCCGAAGAACATCAGGAACAGCAGGATGAGCTGGCTGCCGAGGGGCCAGAGGTCGTAGTTCGCCGTGGCGTACCCCGTGGTCGTCGTTATCGAGATGACCTGGAAGGAGGCGAACCGAACGCTGTCGCCCAGGGAGTAGATGCCCCGGACGGCCAGGTCGCCGGTGATGAACAGGATGCCGAAGGCAATGATGAGCACGGCGAAGCGGAACTCTGGGTCCTTGAGGTACATGCGCCACTTGCCGCGCAGGACGTGGAAGTGGAGCACGAAGGAGGTCCCGCTGATGAAGGTGAAGGTCATGATGGTCAGCTCGATGGCCGGGTTGTGCCAGTAGGCGATGGACGCATCGTGGGTGGAGAACCCTCCCGTGGGCAGGGTGGTGAAGGCGTGGTTGATGGCGTCGAAGGCCCCCATGCCCAGGAACAGCAGGATCAGGGCCTCCACCGCGGTGAACAGGACGTAGATGCCCCAGAGGAGGCGGGCGGTCTGGGCCATCCGGGGCGCCATCCGGGTCACCCTGTCACCGGGGACCTCCGCCTGCATCAGGAGGGGGTTGGCGCGGCCACCGAAGAACCGGGACAGGATGGCCACCGACAGCACGATGACGCCCATCCCTCCCAGCCACTCGGTCAGCGAGCGCCAGAGCAGGATGCTCTTGGGCATGGTGTCCAGGCCGCTGAGGACCGTGGAGCCGGTCGTTGTGAAGCCCGACATGGACTCGAAGAAGGCGTCGACCCAGCCGCTGGTGAGGCTTCCCGGGATGACCACCATGTAGGGGATGATCCCGATGATGGCAAGCATCAGCCAGGCCACCGCCACGAGCACCATCGCCTCGGTGGTCCGGAGCTGCTCGTACTGGCGCTTCATGATGAGACGGAGGCCCAGGCCTCCCACGAAGGAGATGATGAGGGGGATGCCGTAGGCCTGGAACAGCAATGCCCGGTCCTCGTTGAAGTACACCCCTGCCATGATGGGCAGGACGTAGGCGAAGGACATGCCCATGAGTACGAGGCCCAGCCCGTCCGCGATGACCCTGAACCGCATGTGTCCCACCCGATCGAACGCCGTTCCACCCTTGCTGGCGGAAAACCGCCAGCAGACCTCCAGAGGGGGCCTGGTATCCGGGCGAGCGATGCGAATGCCCCCATAAATACATTGCGAACAGGCTTCCAACGGCTGGAATCAACGTCTCCGGAACCCTCTTTACACCCCGCTGCGATGGGGGTTCCGATGACCCCTGGCAACACCCTCGACGTGGCCGTGGTGGGAGCCGGTCCCATGGGTTCCCGCACCGCAGAGCTGCTGGCAAGGGCCGGCCTGGACGTGGTGGTGGTCGAGGAGCACGGGGAGGTGGGCCGCCCGGTGGCGTGCGCTGGCCTCCTCTCGAACAGGGTGTCCGAGCTGCTGGGTGAGGAGATTGCCGTCCTGAACCGTGCCAACGGTGCCCGCCTCCACGCGCCATCGGGCCACGTGGTGGCCTTCGACGCGGGGGGTCCCCGTGCCCAGGTGGTCGACCGGGCGGCCTTCGACCAGGCCCTGGCCCGCAAGGCCGTGGCCGCGGGAGCCCGCCTGGACATGGAAAGGCGTGTGCTCGAGGTCAGGGCCAGCTCCTCCGGGTGTGCCCTCGTGGTCCGGGACCTGGCCACCGCAGGGAACGCCAGGGAGGAGGTCCGATGCAGGGTCGTGGTGGGGGCCGACGGCCCCTCGTCCCTGGTGCGGCGCTCGGTGGGCATCCAGCGTCCCAGGCGCAAGCTGACGGGCTACCAGGTGGCCTTCGCATCCCCTGGGCCCATCGACACCGCTGTCGTGGACCTGTACGCGGGCCACGACGTGGCCCCCGGCTTCTTCGCGTGGGTCGTCCCCCACGACGACCACTCCGGCCTCGTGGGTCTGGCCCAGGAGCCTGGAGGAATGTCGCCGAAGGCCCGTCTGGAGGCCTTCATGGAGGGACCGGTCTTCAAGGGGGCGTTCCCCGATGTCCAGCCCCTCGCCACCTTCGCGGGCACCATCCCCATCGGCCCCATCAACAAGCCCGTCGCGGACGGCGTGGTCCTGGTGGGCGACGCCGCCGCCCAGGTGAAGGCGACCTCGGGGGGAGGCGTCTTCCCTGGCCTGGTGGCGGCCAAGCACGCCTCCGAGGCCATCGTGGACGCCCTGGGGAAGGGGGACCCCACGGCCCGGGCCCTCATGGCCTACCCCAAGGCCTTCGACAGGGAGGTGGGAGCGGAACTCCGGAAGGCGGCCCGCCTGCGGAGGTCGTTCGGGGTGATGTCAGACCGGATGGTCGACGACCTGATCGAGGCCCTGGACGACCCGGAGCTCCTGGACCTCATCGTCACCGAGGGGGACATCGAGTTCCCCTCCCGGCTCCTCCGGTCCCTCCTCCGGAAGTCCCCCCGCCTCGTCCGCATCGCCGGTCCCCTCTTCAGGGGCTTCTTCTGAACCGTCTCCGATGGTATCCGCGTCCACCCCGTGGTCCGGGATGTCGTCCTCCACGTTGCGGATGCTCTTGACGAAGTAGGCCAGGAGGCCGATCACGATACCGATGATCCCTATGATGAAGATCATCAGGCCCATCCCCGCCCCGGGCCCCGACCCGAAGAGGACCTCCAGGGGCCCTGTGGCGTCCTCCATGAAGGGCTCGAAGACCTTGTCCGCCAGGGGGCCAGCGATCATCAGGGCGGGGCCCTGGCCCACCAATGCGATGAAGAACCGGGCCGAGAACACCCTGCCCTGGAGGTCGGGGGGGACCTTGGACTGCCAGATGGACTGGCTCGCGGCGAAGACCAGGGGTCCTAAGACCGAGAAGATGAACACCCCCACCGCCCATCCGGGGATCCACACGTCCAATCCCAGGATGAGGGCGCCCACGAACGAGAGGGTCAGTCCGATGATGAGACCCTTGATCTTGCGCTTGAACCCTCCCCATATGGAGACGACGGCGCCACCGACGATGCCTCCCATGCCGCCTATCAACATGACCGTCCCGAGGATGACCTCGTTGTTGCCTGTCTTCACCAGGATCATCGGCTGCATCAGCACCCATGCCATCACCCCGACGAAGTTGGAAGCGGCGAAGGTCAGCAGCAGCCCCAGCAGGCCCTTCCGGGCCCTGATGTAGCGGAAGCCGAATGTGAGGTCGGCCTTCCAGTCGGCCTGGGCCTCCTTCCCCTCCTCGGACCTCTTGGGCTCGGGTATCGGGATGACGAGCAACGTGCCGATGGCCACGAAGAAGGTGATGATGTCGATGACGAGGATGCCACCGAGGCCTATGGGCCCGATGAGGACGGCGGCGGTGATGGGTGCCATCATCTCCGATATCGACCAGCCAAGGGAGATCAGGCCGCTGGCCCTGCCGTAGTGCTTCTTGGGGACCAGCAGGGTCGTGGCTGCGGAGAGGGCGGGGAACTGGAAGGCCCGGAAGACATCCCCGAAGGCCAGGAGCACCAGGATGTAGATGAACTCCAGGTTGTCCGTCATGTACAGGACGAGTATCCCGAAGGTCGAGGCCGCCGCGATGGCGTCGGTGATGGCCATTATCCATTTGCGGCTGTAGCGGTCGACGATGACGCCGGCCAGCGGGGCGAGGACGACCGAGGGCCCGAAGGCGGCCAGGAAGAGCAGCGAGACCGATGTGACCTCGCCCGTCTCCTCGAAGATCCAGACCATGATGGCGAACATGGTCATCCCCGAGCCGAGGATGGAGGCGACCTGGCCCGACCAGATGACGAGGTAGTTCCGCATCTCGCCAACTGCCTTGAGCTTAGAGCGGAATCCATCGCCTTCGGTCATTCAAACCACCACCCGGAACCCTACCTACGGGACCGGACACCGACACGAAGCACTGGCGTCATAAAAGGATGGCGGTCCACCTCAGGCGTCATCGTCCTCGAGGTCGTCGTCCTCGGCCTCCTGGTCGGCCCTGATGTCCTCGAGCCGCTGCCGCGCCAGCCGCTTCCGCTGCTGGTACTTGCCCGACCAGTACTGGAGCCCCTTCTTGAGCCGGGGGTACTGGTCCCCGTGCTCCTCGGCCAGGTAGAACACCACCGCCAGCACGCCCAGGATGATGCACAGGGTGATGAGGGTCGCCAGGGGCCAGAGGGGCACCGGGTCCTTGACGGAGAAGGAGGAGTCGGGAACGATGCCCGCGGTACCCAGCTGGTAGTACAGGTTGGTGTAGTCGAAGCCCTCCCACTGGTCCCAGGTGTAGTAGCCACGGGATTCCATGACGAAGGTCTCGTTCTCGTAGACGAACTCGATGCGGTGGCGCACGAAGTAGGTGCCCTTGGGCGTGTCCTCCTCCGTGGCGATGTCAAGCCGCACGGGCTCATTACCGCCCGGCGGGATGTCCGGCAGGAGGATCCTGTTGACGGGCTCCCCGATCCCATCGATGACGGGCACCGGGCCATCAAGGTCCTCGATGGGCTTGGACTCCTCGATGGTCGCCCACATGTAGAACTCCACCGTGACGAACACATCCGTGATGGTCATGTTGTAGCGGTTGGTGACGGTGAAGTTGTACCTGCCCATCTCCCCGGGCCTGATGACGGGGGTGGTGAAGTCGCCGAAGTCGGGGACCAGGTTGGGCATTTGCACGTACGTGAAATGCTCGGGGACGACGGTGAAGCCCGCCTCGGACACCAGGTAGTCGGTGCCGTTGGGATCCTCGCCGCTGCGGACCAGCTCGATGTTGTCAGCCCACTTCTGCTGGGTGAAGTGTCCCATAGACAACGCCTTTTCACCGACGGCGGTTAGGTCCAGGGAGACACGAATCCGGTAGTAACCGTGGTCCGCATCTTCCGGAACCACGACCTTCGGCAAGGTGATATCGATGGCGAGGTCGTTTTTCCATTCCTTGGTCGTCGTCCAGGAGAGCGATTCCACGGTCACGTTCAGACCCGGGGAGAAGAAGCTGAACTTGGGTGGAGGCCCATCGAGCTCATCGAGTTCCTTCTCCAGTCCGTACTCGCCCCATCGATAGATCTCGACAGTGATGTTGATAACATCCTCCTTGTCATCCGACGAATTGATGATGAACCCAAAGAGGGTGACCTTCAGGATGTCGAACTCACCCACGGTCCCCACCTCGAAGGTCTCGTTCTTGAACATCACCACGGGATGGGTGTCGTCATCGCCGTACAGGTCCGCCGGCACCCGCGGGTCGATGCCGCCGTCCGAGAGGGCCACGAGGGGAAGGAACGCCATGGCGAGGAGGAAGATGGCGACCGAAATAGAGGGGACCCTCATCGGGTTGCGAGAGGACCATCGGCGGAAATAAAGGCTTGGGTCCGGCCAGGCCCCATGGGTGTCGTTGGTCCCTGCGACAGGGAGTGGCCAGGGCTTCCGATTATCCATTCTGATTATCTCTAACTGATAATAATGGGGTCGGAACGTTTATCTATTTCATTCGTTGTATCCGGGGGTAGTAGGCGCAGCCAGCGCACGCAAATTAGTAGACCGGGGTGTTGGATGACTTCCCCCAATAAAGCGATCCGGGAAGTGCTGAACGAGCTTCGCAGCCTTGGCGAGGTCACCAACGCGGCCGTCGTCTCGCGGAGCGGGATGCTCATCGACGGGGACGCCCCGGACCACCTCCACATGGAGACCTTCGGCGCCATGATGGCGATCATGCTCGGTGCCGCCGAGACGGCCACCGCCGACTCCATCGACCCCCTCAAGCACATCGACGTGGAGCTGACCAACTCCCACCTCATCATCACGGGAGCGGGGCAGCGGATCCTTCTGGCCTGCTTCATCTCCGACAAGGCCGCCATGCCCGAGGTGCTGCCCTTCGTCGAGGAGGCCGCGAAGCGCCTCAAGACCCTCGTGTGAGGTCATGCCGTGGGCTGTTCATTCTCTTGACCGTGCACCGTGGGTGCCGCTCGTGCCGCTCCCCCGTGTTACCGACCGTCCTACCCTACCGGCGCCTGCGCCGGAAGGAGACCAGCAGGGCGATGGTGGCGATGGCCAGCATGGCCATGGTCCATCCGCCGGGCGTGTCCTCCGTCTTGTACTGGGCCACGTCGGGGCTGGTCCCCGAATTGCCATCTCCCGCGCTGGGACCGCCGGCGTCGTTGCCGAAGGAGTCCTTGCCTCGGAAGTAGTACGTGTGCTCGCCCTTGACCATGGTCGTCTCGTAGGTGAACTCCTGACCGTCGGTGGTGTCGGTGTCGGCGGGGTCCGCCGTCATGAGGATGCTATCGCCGTCGATGACCACCCAGACCTCGCCGTTGTCCCCGTCGGGGTCGGTGAAGGTCACGGTGAAGGTGAACTTGGTCTTCGTGGTCCCCTTGGCCGGACCCAGGTCGCCCAGCCGCAGGGTCGGGGCCTGGTTCTTGGAGAAGATGTCCACCTCCAGGACGTCCGAGGCGGTGTTGCCCGCCACGTCGGTCACGGTGAGGGTCACCTCGACGACGACGACGTCGGGGAAGGTGTAGGTGGCCGTCTCGCCGTCCAGCACCACATCGGTGCCGTCGAGGGTGAAGGTCCACTTCCACTCCACGATGCCCCGGTTGTCCGCAGAGGCGGAGCCGTCGAAGGTGATCTCGTCCTCCTCGATGTTGGTGATATCGTCACCCGCCGCGGGGACGGGGTCCTCGGTGTCGAGGATGACGGTGACGCCGGAGGAGTCATCGCCCATGTTGCCCGCCAGGTCGGTGGCGCGTAGGGTGATGACGTTCTCACCCTCGCTCAGGTCGAACTCGAACTCCCATGCGCCGCCCTCGCCGGCGACCACGGTGCCCTCCTGGGCGTCTCCCACCAGGATGGTGACGGTGGAGCCGATCTCGGCGGTGCCGGAGACGGTGATGGTGGCCACGTTGGTGTACTCCGGGACCTCGTCCATCCCGGGGACGTCGGGGGCGATGGAGTCGAAGGCGACGCTCAAGGGCAGGGACAGATCGCCGGTGTTCAGCGACTCGTCGGTTGCCCATGCGGTCATCACGTTCACTCCCTGGTCCTCGAGGGTCAGCTCGAACTCCCAGGTGCCGTCGGGGTCGGTGTAGGTGGTGCCCACCTCCTCGTCGTTGACGAAGATGGTGATCATGGACCCCGCCTCGGCGGTGCCGGTCAGGGCATGGACCGCCTCGTTGGTCAGCTCGGGCAGCGTCCCGAGGACCGGGGCGTCGGGAGCCGTGACATCGAGGGTCATCACCTCGAGGACCTGCGAGTACGGCGATTCGTTGGGCACCTCGTCGAAGGCTGTCAGGACGAAGTAGTAGAACGTCTCGCTGTCCAGGTCCGTGACGTCGAAGGTCGTGGTCGTCAACCCGGCCACGGGCGACAGCTGCGTCCACGGGCCGGCCCAGTCGTTGCCTATGTAGAGGTGGTAGCCCTCCAGGTCCACGTCCTCGTTGGCGTTCCACTCCAGGGTGATGGAGTCGCCAGCGACGCTGAATGCCTGGAAGCCCGTGGGTGCCAGGGGCGACTTGCCGTCGACGTGGATCACGCTGACGACCGCCGTCATCGGTGACATGAGGGGCACCTCGTCCCAGGCCGCGACCTTGAAGCTGTACTCCGTGCCGTGGACCAGGCCGGTGTCTATGGCGTGCAGGTTGGTGGTTAAGTCTCCGAGCAGGACCCAGTCGCCTGCGCCCTGGTCCCACATGAGCGAGTACAACTGGGTGTCGTCCACGTTGGCGTCCCAGGTGACCTCGATGGCGTCGTCCTCGGGGATGGTGGTCGCCTCCAGGTTGGCGGGGGTCCCGGGGGCGGTGATGTCGTCCATGACGAACTCCAGGAGGACCTTGCGGCCCATGTTGATGTAATTGGTGCGGTCGGTCCAGACGGCGTCGATCGAGGCGTAGACGGAGACGTTGTGGTCGTGCTGGATGGCGTCGTTGTCGTGGTCGTACTCCCTGTCGAGGAGGGTGACGTGGATGTTCCCCGCGGAGTCGGTGGTGGCCATGGACCCGCCGTAGTGGGGGGTCTGGTACACCGGCACGTCGTCCTCGGTGACGTTCACCTCGGCGCCCTCGTAGGGTCCGAGGCTCTCGTTCTGCCAGACCTTGACGGTGAGGGCGTTGTGGATCCTCAGGTGCCCGCCGCCTGCGGTCTCGACATCGATGGAGTTGAGCGGGAACACGTCGTTGTAGCTGTCGTGGGCCGAATCCCCGTGGACCATCCACGCCAGGCCATTGCCTGCCTGGATGTCGCAATCGCCGCTGACGCTGCCCGCCGTGTTGTACAGGCGGACGCCCTGCCAGCCTCGCGTGGACGGGTCGACGGTGCACGAGGTCAGGACGCCATTGCTGCTGGCCTCGATGTTGATGCCCATGAGGCAGTCGGTGACGTTGGCGTTCACGGAGTAGCCGCCGGAGTTGTACAGCCAGATGCCGTCACCGCCTTCGACGGTCACGTTGTCCAGGTCCGCATTGGGGGAGTACATCAGCATGACCGAGCCGGCCACCGCGTCTTGGATAGTGACGCCGGATGTGTCGTAGTAGTACCTTATGGGGTTCCCTCCAACGGTATTGCTCTGGGCGATGATGTGCCCGTAGTTGCCCTTGCTCCCGGCGAAGGTGAAGGTCTGCTTGCCGGTGGTGACGAAGGTGTTGCCGGCGAAGTTGCCCAGCGTGCTTCTGTCCAGGTGCACCGAGGAACCGTTGATGGTGTTGGAGGCGAAGGTGAACCCGTTGCAGTTGTAAAGGTGCACGGGCCAGTCCTCGGAGTTGTTCTTGATGATGTTGTTGGAGAAGGTGAACTGGGTGCAGTTGGAGAACTTCACGTTCCTCCCGTTGTTGGCGATGGTGTTGCCGGTGACGGTCACCCTTCCCGAGATGATGTTCTCGAACATCATCGGGTAGTAGGTGGAGTCGGTGACGGTGCAACCGGAGACCACGTTGTTGGTCCCTCCTAGGATGTAGACGCCGTAGTTGTTGCCCTTCATCACGCAGTTCGAGATCGAGTTGCTGTTCGAGTTGAAGATGGTGATGGCCTCGCCGTCGTCCATACTGCTGCTGAACATGTTGTAGAAGTTGCAGTTCTTGATGGTGTTGGAGTAGGAGGTCCAGGTCTCGGTGTTGCCTATGAAGTGACCGCGGACGGTGATGCCACGGTAGCACCCGTAGAAGGAGCACCCGTCGATGACGGCGTTCTTGGCCCCGAAGAGGAAGATGCCCTGGCGGCAGTCGCGGAAGATGCAGTTCTTCACCTTGAGGCCGGTGAGGTAGGTGTTGCTATTAGTGCCATAGTTCTGGCGGGTGATGATGCCGGCGGCGTCCCATCCCTCGCTGGTGACGTTGTCCCAGCAGCCGATGAAGGTGTGGCCGTTCAGCTCGGGGGCGTTGTTCACCGATACGATCATCGTCGAGGTGTAGATAGTCTGGGGAGAGCTGACCAGCTTCACCCGCTTGTTGATATCGATGGACTCGGAGACGACGCCGGGACCGATCCATATGATGTCCCCGTCCTTGGCGGCCTTGATGGCCATGTTGACGTTGTCGAAACCTCCCTCACCGACGATGAACAGCTCCGGCCTGTCGTCATCCACGAAGTCCGGCGCGGATGCGAACGCCCCGCCGATCATCATCATCAGAATCACTAGAAACGGTATCATGTATCTTGATTGATGGCTCACCAATCCACCTCCAACTACTCCACGTGAATTGCCGTTCGATGGTATAAATATATTGTGTTGACCCGATTAAATCCAGTTATCGAGGTGTTCCGTCGGTGGCCAGGTAAATGTTGGTGGGCGATCACATGCGGATAACGGCGGCAGAATCACCCATCGGGCACGGGAATCGGGGGTCCCGGCCCGATATACGGCCTGGGGACACCCCGCACATCCCCTTTGGGGATCACACCCCGCGGCAGGGTCAGAAGGGGCCCTTCCGGCGTGTCCTGGGGGACTGGTGGTACCTAACATTAATTAACCGTCAAGGGCATTGTCGGACACCCAGCCTGGGCTGGGTTGATGGTGGTACGATGCCCAAATGTGCCAAGTGCGGTACTGACAATCCTCCTGGCTCCAACGAGTGCAGCAACTGCGGCGCGGCGCTGATGGGCGGGGGTCTCATCGGGGGAGGCTCGGCCCTGGGCGGAGGTGCATTGGAGCGCAAGAGGGAACGGGGCTCTTCCTCCCTCTCCGTCGGGCCCACCACCTACGGCGACGGGGTCAGCTTCGTGTCCACGGGCGACGCGATGAAGCAGATACAGGGCATGTCCCTGGAGGGCCTGGACGCCCAGCAGCTGGAGAACATCGCCAACCAGCTCAACCTCCTGATGAACCAGATGGGCGTGGTGGCCGAGTACACCAAGGGCGGCGACATGTCCATCTCCGCCAAGGACCGCCAGGTCGTGGACATGATCGAGCAGAAGGTCAAGGAGGTGGAGGACAAGTCCGGCAAGCTCCTGGCCAACCCCGAGGCCTACCTGCGGCTGGGCAACTACTACTACGCCCGCGGCAAGCTGGACCAGGCCCTGGACAACTACGACAAGGCCCTCAAGCTCCAGTCCGACTCCTGGATCACATGGTACAACAAGGGCTGCGTGCTCCAGGACCTGGAGCGGGACGAGGAGGCGGTCCCCGCCTACCAGAGGGCCACCGAGCTGAACGAGGGCGCCGTGGAGGCGTGGTACAACATGGGCGTCGCCAACATGAAGACCGGCAAGTCCATCCACGCGCTGTCCGCCTTCGACAAGGCCGTGAAGCTGCGCCCCGACTACGACAAGGCCTGGGGGAACATGGGCGTGGTGCTCATGGACCAGGGACGCTACGAGAACGCCATCGACGCCTTCTCCGAGGTCATCAAGCTCCGGCCCAACGACGTGGACATGTACATCAACATCGGCGCGGCCTACAAGAAGATGGGCAACGTGGACAAGGCCATCGAGGCCTACGACCGCGCCATCTCCATCAACCCGACCCGGGACGAGGTGTGGAACAACCGGGCCAATGCGCTGTTCGAGGTTGGCCGCTGGGACGAGGCGGTCGCCAACTACACCAAGCTCATCGAGTTCGACCCCGCGGACGCCTTCGCGTACCAAAGGAGGGCCCAGGCGCTGCAGCAACTGGAACGCTGGGCGGAGGCAGCTGGCAGCTACGGCGAGGCGGTGCGCCTCGAGCCGGACAACGTGGACGCCCACTACCAGAGGGGCCACTGCCTGCTGACCATCGAGGACATGCGGGGCGCCATGGACTCCTTCGCCCGCACCGTCGAGCTTGAGCCCAACAACATGGACGCCGTCTACCGGCTGGGAACGCTATACGCCCAGTTCAACGACGACCAGGCGGCGATCCCCCTGCTGGCCAAGGTGGCCAGCCAGCAGCCTGGCTTCGAGGAGGTGGACCGGTACCTGGGCAACTCCTACGCCCGCCTTGGCGACTGGCCCAACGCCCTCAACCACATCGACAGGGCCCTCGCCGGGCTGCCCGACGACGTCGAGCTGCTGGAGAACAAGGGCAACGCGCTGTACGAGCTGAAGCGGTACGAGGAGTCCATCCCCGTCTTCGAGAAGGTCATCGAGGTCAACCCATCCCGTGGGGCCGTGTACAACTCCCTTGGCAACGCCTACTACTACCTGGAGAGGTTCGAGGAGGCGGCGGACAGGTACGACAGGGCGCTGAGCCTCAACCCCAACCTGGAGCAGGCCTGGCGCAACAAGGGCACCGCGCTGCGCAAGCTGGGCCGCACCCAGGAGGCGGTGGAGTGCTACAACACCATCCTCAAGCTCAACCCGCGCGACGTCGACGTGTGGTTCATCAAGGCCAAGGCCCTGGAGGAGCTGGGCTCCAACAAGGAGTCCATGATGGCCTACAACACCACGCTCCAGCTGGAGCCCGAGCACCTGGAGGCCTGGAGGGGCAAGGGCAAGATGCTCTTCAACCTCAAGATGTACGACGAGGCCATAGAGTGCTTCGACCGCGTCCTCGACATGGAGCCCGAGGACGAGGAGATCTGGTCCCTCAAGGAGGAGGCCCTGACCCACACCGGCCGCCTCGAGGAGGCCCTGGAGGTCTACGAGAGGGCCATCGAGAAGAACCCCAACGACCACGAGGCCTGGCACAACATGGCCAAGGTGCTGCGCAAGCTGGGCCGCATACCCGAGTCGCTGGAGGCCTACGACCGCCTCACCGTCATCAGGTACAACGACGTGGACGTGTGGCTGGAGAAGGCCCGCTTCCTGTCCGACGTGCACCAGTCCGAGGACGCCCTCAAGGCCTACGACCACGTGCTGGAGCTGGAGCCCGACAACCTCGAGGCGCTGCGGGCGAAGGCCTCGGCCCTGGAATCCCTGGGCATGCCCCAGCAGGCCATCGTGGTGTACAACAGGATCCTGGCCCTCGACCCCGACGACATCGAGGTCTGGGAGAAGAAGGGCATGGCCCAGTACGACCTGGGCTTCATGGTGGAGGCCCTCGAGGCCTTCGACAAGGTGCTCGCGGTCGAGACGCGGAAGGACCGCATCTGGAACGCCAAGGGCTCGGTCCACTACCAGATGGAGCAGTACGTGGAGGCGGCGGAGGCCTACGACCACGCCCTCGCCATCAACCCCAAGCAGGCCGAGGCGTGGCGCAACAAGGGCATGTGCGCCAAGGCGGTGGACAACAAGGCCGACGCGCTGCGGGCCTTCGACCAGTACCTGAAGCTGGAGCCCCAGGACGCCCCCATCTGGTACGAGCGGGGCGCCCTGCTCGCGGACCTGAAGAACCTCAAGGCCGCCCTCCAGTCCCTGAACAAGGCCATCGAGCTGGACATCGAGATGGAGGATGCCTGGTTCATGAAGGGCGTCATCATGGAGCGGGGCGGCATGCGCAACGAGGCCCTGGCCGCCTTCGACCATGTCATCGCCCTCAACGATGACAACCTGGAGGCCTGGGAGCACAAGGAGCAGATCCTCGAGGCCCTCGGCCGGATACCCGAGGCCCTGGAGGCCTACGAGAAGCGCATCGAGAAGGACCCGGCGGACGTGAACGCCTGGTTCAAGCGGGGCCGCGCCCTGGCGATGCTGGACCGGCACAAGGAGGCCCTGGAGAGCTTCGACCGGGCCACCAACATCCTGCCCACCTTCGAGGACGCGTGGTACCACAAGGGCCTGTGCTACCTCACCCTCAACAAGCCCGCCGAGGCCATCGAGTCCTTCGAACGGGTCCTGGAGCTGAATCCCAAGAACGGGGACGCTTGGAAGGAGAAGGGCGACGCGATGTTCGGGTCCTCCAAGTACCCCGAGGCGGTGGAGTGCTACCGGAACGCCATCGACAACGGCAACGCCAGCGAGGGCGTGTGGAGCAACCTGGGCGACGCCCAGCTCTCCATCAAGGACTTCGAGGCCGCGGTGGAGGCGTACGACAGCGCCCTGGCCCTCAACCCCCGGCTGGTCAGCGCCTGGAGGGGGAAGGGCGACGCGCTGCGCGCCCTGGAGCGGGACGAGGAGGCCCTGGTCTGCTACGACCGGCTGCTCAAGTTCGACCCCCAGGACACCGGCGTGTGGCGGCTCAGGTCCGACGCCCTCAAGAAGGTGGGCCGGAACAAGGAGGCGCTGCGCAGCTACGACCGGCTGCTCCGCCTCGAGCCCAAGAACGCCGAGGCGATGCGCCTCAAGGGCGAGGTGCAGCACGCCCTCAAGCTCTACGAGGAGGCCCTCCACACCTACGACCGCGTGCTCAAGCTGGACGACACCGACCCCGCCGTCCACGCGGACATCGGCCTGACCCTCGAGGAGTTCGACGAGTACGAGGAGGCCATCTACAACTACAGCCGGGCCCTGGACCTGGACCCCACCTACGAGGTGGCCTGGAAGCACAAGCTCTCGCTCCTGCAGGAGCTGGGCCGCATCGAGGAGGCCCTGGACGCCCTCAACCAGGCCATCGAGGCCAACCCCGACGACCAGACGGCCTGGTACAACCGGGGCCTGGCCCTGGCGGCCATGGACCGGAACGACGAGGCCAAGGAGAGCTACGACCGGGCCATCCAGCTGGAGCCCGAGTACCACCAGGCGTGGCGGGACAAGGGTCGGCTGCTGTTCGAGCTGGGGGATGATTCGGAAGCCCTCAAGTCCCTCGACTCCGCCCTGGAGATCGAGAACAAGGACCCGGACACCCACTTCGCCAAGGGTGAGATCCTGTGCCGGCTGCACCGGAACAAGCCCGCCCTCAAGTCCTTCGACACCGCCCTGCGCCTGGACCCCACGAACGTGGTGGCCTACAACCACCGTGGCTTCGTCCAGCTGGAGATGGGCAACTACGAGGCAGCCTTCGGAAGCTTCGACAAGGCCCTGGAGATCGACCCCGACTCCTCGAGGAGCTGGCGCAACAAGGGCAAGGCGCTGTACCGGATGGGGGTGTACAACGAGGCCATCGCGTGCCACAACCAGAGCCTGCGCCTGGACCCCGACTGCACCAGCACCTGGATCCACAAGGGCAAGGCGCTGTACGCCCTGGGAGAGCTGGACCTGGCCATCTCCTGCCTCGACCGGGCCCTGCGCCTGGACGAGACCAACAAGGAGGCGTGGGCCCTCCGTGGCTACTCCTCCTACAAGCTGGGCCTCGACGCCGAGGCCATCGTCTGCTTCGACAAGGCCATCGAGCTGGACCCGGAGAACGACGACCTGCTCCTGTCCCGGGGCATGCTGATGCGCTCCATCGGCGAACAGCAGACGGCGATAGCCAACTTCGACCAGGCCCTGGAGCTCAATCCCAACAACAGCGAGGCCTGGACGGAGAAGGGCGAGGTCCTCGAAGAGCAGGGCAAGGTGGACGACGCCCTGGACTGCTTCGAGCGGGCCATCGATGCCAACCCGAAGAACGAGATCGCCCACAAGGACAAGGGCCTCACCCTCCTGAAGATCGACATGCCCGAGGAGGCCCTGCAGTCCTTCGAGCAGGCCCTGGATGCCAAGCCCGGCTACCAGGACGCCTGGGCGGGCAAGGGCAAGGCCCAGTCGGCCCTGGGAGACCACTACGAGGCGACGGGCTCGCTGTACCGATCCCTCCTCAAGGACAAGGGCCACGCCGGGGCCTGGTTCACCATGGGCTCCATCTTCCACGACTTCGACAGGGTGGAGGAGTCGGTGCGCTGCTACGCCAAGGCCCTGGAGAACGACGAGGGCACCGCCCTTCCCTGGGTGGACATGGGCACCGCGCTCTACGAGGGCGGCCGCAAGGAGGACGCCATCATCTGCTACGACCGGGCGATCTCCATCGACTACAGCGACCTGGAAGCGTGGTACAACAAGGGTACCGTCAGCTTCGAGCTGGGTGACCACGAGACGGCCCTGGCCGCCTTCACCCGGGTCACCGTCCTGGACGACAAGCACGAGGAGGGCTGGTTCAACAAGGGGGCCGCCCTGCAGGCCATGGGCGACCACCAGCACGCGCTGCGCTGCTACGACATCACCCTCAACATCAAGCCCCGCCACTACAGGGCCTGGAACAACAAGGGCGCCACCCTGTTCTCCCTGGACCGGGTCCAGGACGCGGCCTACTGCTACCAGAAGGCCATCAGGATCAAGGGCGACGACCCCGAGGGCTACTACAACCTGGCCAAGGCCTACGAGGCCCTCCACATCTACGCCGACGCCGTCCAGAACTACGACAGGGCGGCGGAGCTGTCCGAGGACAGCCAGTCGGTCCTGGAGGACCGCGACCTGGCGATGCGCAAGCTGGAGGAGAGCATCGACCTGGTGTGAGAGGTTCGAAGTGAATATCAAACGAGGAGGGAAAATGTGAAAACAATCCCACTTTCACTCATCCCAAGAATGACTTGAAATAGAATCGATCTGAATTTAATAAGTACGAAGCTGGAAAGGAAAAAATGTGAAAGGAACCCGGTGGTCGTTGTTGTCAAGACAATCTGTTGAAGTTGAAATCGAGCCCAGAATCCTGACTTGGGCCAGGGAGAGCATGGGATATACCATTCCAGAAATCGCAGATAAGCTTAGAGTTGATAGAGAATTGATAGTAGAGTATGAAAAGGGTACCAAGAGACCATCCATGGCACAACTAAGGCGAATCTCTGCGTACTACAAGCGACCCGTGGCAGTGTTCTTCCTCTCAGAACCACCCGAAGAGCTTCCGGCCCCTATCGATTTCAGAACATTGCCTGAGGAGAACTCGATCCCAATCTCACCAAAGACAAGGCTCGCGATTAGGAGAGCAAGACGGCTTCAAGGCATTTATCTCGAATTAAATGGAGCGGATGAAGAGAATATCACTACGAGATTTCGACAAATCGGTATCGATGAAAATCCAGAGGAAGTATCACAAGAGGTTAGAGATGCAATAGGTGTATCCATTGATGAACAAACATCATGGAAGAGGGAGCACGAGGCTCTCAACCGATGGCGTGAAGCCATCGAGAACCAAGGAGTGCTGGTCATCCAACTCTCACTTCCAGTTGAAGAAGCGAGGGCTTTTTCACTGTCCGATGGAGGCCCTCCCACGATCGTGATCAATTCAAAGGATTCACCCAAAGCGAGGATGTTCTCACTCATGCATGAGCTGTGTCATCTTTTACTCCATGATGGAGGTCTCTGCATTCCGGAGAGGGCTATCACGTGGGAACTTCAAGGGACCTCCTCTCGTATATCGATCGGAGAGACCGAACGATATTGTAATCATTTTGCTGGTTCAATGTTAGTACCGAAATCAGATTTTCTTAACCAACCCTTGGTAAGGCATACTGACCATGAACGAATATGGCCAGAAAGGGATTTGCAACGCTTGGCGCGTAGATATTGGGTGAGCAAAGAGGTTGTCCTTCGTCGGTTACTGGAATTTCAAAGAACATCTAGGAAATATTATCAGCAAAAACGCGAAGATTGGAAAAAGAAACAGCTGATAATAGAGGAAGATGAAGAGGGGGGCGGTGGAAACATACCAACCCTGTGCATCGCCCAGAATGGAAATACTGTTGTCTCGATGATCATTGAATCCTACCGGAAGGACAAGATTACCTACAATGATGTGGGTGACTTTCTTGAAGTGAAGCTCAAGCATATTCCAGAGATCGAGAAGAGGATAGGAGCTCATTGATGGTACAGACCACGTTACAAATCGTCTACTGCATCGATTCATCCGCATTGATTGATTTATGGAGAGTCTATTACTCTCCAGACGTCTTCCCAGGGATCTGGAAAGATCTTGAGCTGTCAATTAAGAAGGGAATAATCTACGCACCACGCGAAGTTTATTTCGAGTTGCAAGAGAGGGATGATGCCCTCTTTACCTGGGCAAAAGAGAACAATGCCATGTTTGTTGATCTGAATGAAAAGGAGCTACGAGCCGTCCGGGACGTATTGAAGGACCACCCAAATGTGATAGATAGTAAAAAGACAACACAAGCAGCTGACCCATTCGTAATTGCCCTATCCATGGTTCGAGGCTGGACCTTGGTCACATCCGAGAAGGCATCGGGAGACATAGGACATCCGAAGATTCCTGACGTTTGTCAGCGCATTGGTCTCAAATGCATAAAGGTAATGGACTTGTTTCGGGAACAAGGGTGGAAATACGACCGTTGATTGCATTTTTCGCATCATCCATTCAATGCCTTTCCTGGAGGACCGCGACCTGGCGATGCGCAAGCTGGAGGAGAGCATCGACCTGGTGTGAGCCGCTTTGTGCCCACACTCATCGGAAGGTCGACACACACCGACCGTTCCGAGGGTCACCTATTAATCCGATGGGCTCCGAGGTTTGTACCGGGTTGGTCGGATGAATCCCCTGGGTTCGCTTCCACCGGACATTCACGAGAGGGTCCCCCCCGAGGCCAGGCGCGATGGATGGGCCTTGGTCGTCGAGGGATTCCTTGAAGGTCTTGAGTTATTTCTGTACCTGATGGCCGAGCTCATCGAGCTCCTGGCCTGTCTCTAGCGGCGTTCCTCGACCTCCAGGCCGACCGTAGGATGCCATCGCAGGTAGACAAAAGAGATATCTATTTACGACCGGAGCGCTTGATAACGCTGGGGCGCCTGGCCGCGATACCTCACACCGCATGGGAACTAGGTCCTGGCGGTTCGATGTGAAGAACGGTCCCGGTCCCCGGGTCGGTGGAAGGTTTGAGAACCGCGGGGTGCAGGCGATGGGTTGCGTTGTTGCTGGTCCTTCTGATGTTGAGCCCTGGGCCCATCGCTGCCGACGTCGCCTCCGAAGGGAGCGGGTCCTCCCGTGGTCCCTCACCCGTGGACACAACGACCCTCTGGGAGGACGGGTTCGACAGCTCGGTCCTGGTCGATACCCTGGTGGGCGCCGAGGTGTCATCTGGAGAGGTCCGCCTCCTCCCCGGCGATTCCCACGGGCTGGTGGCCTCCGTCGGGATCACCAGCCCGCTGGGCCTGAGGTACGACCTCCTGTGGGTCGAGGTGACCACACCGGGCGACAGCCAGGTACTGGTCTCGGTGCTCAACGCCACCGAGGACTCCGTCCAGGTGGGCTACGTCAACGAGCCCCTCCCGGGCCTCAAGGACCTCGAGGGGAGGGACGTCTCGCTGAACGCCATCGATGTGGAGGCATATCCGGAGATCCGTCTCCAGGCGGACCTGTGGGCATCCGGAGGCGACAGGCCGACCCTGCTAAGGTGGGCGGTCCACTTCGTCCCCACGGACGAGTGGCGCGACGACTTCATGGGCCGAGGCAAGATCGACAGCTCCCGTGGCGTCAACGTCACCGGCGGGCAGGTGTCCGTCGACCTGTCCGTCAACGCCACGGCGATGGAGTACGAGGCCTTCCCGCCGGTCCTCTTCAGCTGGAGCAGCCAACCCAGCTCCTTCAACGCCGTCCATCCCACCTCCGACCACACGGGCTACCAGGCCCCGGCCACCATCGCCTGCACGGGGACCCTCGGCCTGGCCGTCGACGACCTCGATAAGGATGGTTTCCTCGACGTCATATGCGCCAACAGCCCCCACGGGGGCAATGACAAGGACTCGCAGATATACTGGGGCTCGTCCTCGGGCACCTGGAGCCCGACGGGGGCGAAGGACCTCCAGACGGTGGGCGCCGAGCGGGCCGCCACGGGCGACTTCGACGGCGATGGCGACGTGGACATCATCATCACCACCCTCAGGACCTCGGCCACCGTCGACACCGTGGTCTTCCTAGACAGGGGAGGTGGCGACTACCCCCACTCCCCCGACATTGTGCTGACCCAGGACGACCCGAGGAACGTGGACACGGGCGACCTCGACGGGGACGGCTGCGATGACATCGTGCTGGCGGAGGACGGCACCTCCAGGGCGTTCCTGGGCGGCCCCGGCGGTCCCGACACCACGGCCGACATATCTTTCCCCGTTGGCAGTCGCTGCGACGAGGTTATGGTCAGGGACGTGGACGGGGACGGCCACCTGGACGTCGTCTTCGCCACCCTGAGCTCGGGCAAGGCCCTGGTCTACCTCGGCGGGGTGGACGGCCCCGACACCACCGCGGACTACTCCCTCTCCCTACCCGGTACCCGCATCTACGGCTGCGGCTCGGGCGACCTCAACGGCGACGGGTACAACGAGCTGGTCTTCACAGGCACTCCCTCGGTCCTCCGCATATTCAAGGGCTCGGCGCAGGGATGGAGCGACGGTCAACGCCACGACATCAACCCGGGCCAGACGGCGAGGGTTGCGGACTTCCTCGACGTGGACAAGGACGGACACGACGATCTGTTGGTTGGGGCGGGCAACCAGTTCAAGGTGTACCTGGGTGGCAGCAACTGGCCCACCTCGGAGGACATCACCAAGACCCTGGGCACCACCGGGCCCCCCGACATGGCCATCGCCGTCCCAAAGGGCGGGACCCCCGCCTACCGGGGTTCGTTCATCACCGAGGCCATCTCCAAGCCCGTGGAAGATCGGTGGGACATCCTCTACATGGAGGGGACGTTCCCCGAGGACTCCACGACCTCGGTCTCCATCCTGGACGCAGGTCTAAACAGGATCTCCGGGTACACCGACCTGACGGCGAGGAGCGTGGACATCTCCGACCTGACCTCCACCTCGACCATCCACCTCAAGTTCACGGTGAGGAGCGAGTCCAACGCGACCACCCCCACGATAGACCACGTGATGGTCAAGTGGATGGACCCCATGATGTGGAGGGAGCAGTTCTACGGCGACGCCAAGGTGGACCGGATGCTCAACCTGGGCATCGCGGACCTCGCGCTGACCGGCGAACCCCTGGCGGGAGGCACCACCCAGCTGCTCTTCCCATCCCTGAGGGGGGACGAGGGATATGGGTCGAGGAGCCAGGTGTACATCGGTCCGGGCGGACCCGATCCCACGTCCGAGCCCCCCATCACCATCGAGACGAAGGGCGTCTCGGCGGCGGACGTGGCCGACGTCGACGGGGACGGCTTCGCCGACGTGGTCTTCGCGGTCTACATGACCGGGGACACCACGTACATCGGCCGCAGCCCCCTGTTCCTGGGCTCCGCCTGGGGCTGGAACGACAGACCCGACGCCGAGTTCCTCACCATGGGCGCGAGGGACGTGGTCCTCCGGGACCTCAACGACGACGGGCACTTGGACGTGGTGTTCGCCCAGGAGCAGAACGTGGGTTTCCGTGTCAACAGCACCCTGTTCTGGGGCTCAGCCTCGGGCTGGAACTCCACCCCCGACGTGGAGTTCGAGACCAGCTGGGCCCGGGGCGTCCTGGCGACGGACCTGGACGGGAACGGCCTGCTGGACCTGGTGTTCGCATGCCATGAGGAGGCCTCGACCTCCACGGACAGCATGGTGTTCCTCCAGGAGGCCGCGGGCTTCTGCGGCACGGTGCCCTCCCGGCTGCTCCCGTCGAAGGGCGCCAGCGCCGTCGCCGCCGGCGACCTGGACGGCGACACGTGGACCGACGTGGTCATCGCCAACAGCTTCATGGCCGGGTCCGTGGAGACGGACAGCTTCATCTACTGGGGCACTGCGGGAGGCGACTTCGGTCCCACCCCGACCCACATCCCCACCGTCGGTGTGCAGGACGTGACGGTGGCCGACGTCGACGGCGACACCGACCTCGACCTGGTGTTCGCCAATGGTCAGGACGATTCCCTCAGCCGGGCGGTCGACAGCTATGTATATCGCAACGACGGCGGGGGAGGCTTCCCGAGCACCCCCGATGCCCGGCTTCCCACCGTAGGGGCCGCGGCCGTCGCCGTCGCGGACCTGGACGGGACGGGCTGGAAGGACCTGGTCTTCGCGTGCGACAGCGACGGCACCAGCTACCGGACGGATTCCCTCGTCTTCCTGGGGGGCCCCGCCGGGTGGTCGAGCTCTCCCGACGTCAGGTTGGCCACGACGGGGGCAATGGACGTCCTCGGCGCCCAGCTCATCAGGCCGGGGTCCGCAGGATACCTGTCCGATGTCATCCGGCCCGAGGACCCGTCGGAGACGGGAACCTTCCACACCTTCGGTTACACGGCGGGCATCCGCGCGGGCACGTCCGCGACCATCCGCGTCCTCGACGCTGACGACTGGGAGGTCCTGGCCGAGACGCCCGTCGCATCGGGCACCAACCGGTGGAGCCTGGTGGACGCCTTCCGTGTGAGGGACCATCCAAAGGTGGTGGTCGCCATCGCCGTCGATGGGATGGACGCCCTGGGCGACTTCAACATCGACGATCTCTGGATGAACTGGACCGAGAGGGGACGAGGTCCACCGGAGGTCCTGGACCTCGCTCTGAGCGAGACCTCGCTGCTGAGGACGAAGTCGGCCATCCTGTGGGTGAACACGACAGACGAGTACGACTCCCCCAGGGACCTTCTTCTTAGAGTGGAGCTCAGCCTGAACGGCAGCGATGACTGGTCGGCCGATATGGTGGGTTCACAGTTCATCAAGGGAGAGACCTGGGTCGCGAAGATCGTCCCCGGGGTCGACACGCCCCTCGGGACCTACGATCTCAGGGTAAGGGTCCACGACTCGGACGGGTTGCCCTCGGACCACCTCTCCAGCTTCAACGCCCTGGAGGTGCTGAACAACCTGCCAACGACGCCCGTGGTGCGCATCGAGCCCGCAAGGCCCGTGACCACGTCCACGCTGCGGGTCGAGGTGGTGATGCGCGCCGTCGACGTGGAGGAGACCCACCTCACCTACCACTACCGGTGGTATCGTGACGGGGTCCACGTCGAGGACCTGGACGGTGACATGGTCACGCCGGACCACACGGTCAGGGGCGAGAACTGGTCCGTCGAGGTCAGGGCCTTCGACGGTGACGAGGAGGGCCTGCCGGCCATCGCCTGGAGGTTGATCGAGAACGCCAACCCGCTACCCCAGAACCCCCTCCCCGACCCGGAGTTCCCAGAGGACACCGTGGACACCGATTGGCTGGACCTGTCCAAGGCCTTCGTGGACCCTGACGGGGACACCCTGACCTGGTCGTTGAAGGAGCTGCCCCAGAACCTCTCCGTAGGGATCGACCAGGCCACGGGGGTCGTGACCCTGACCCCGCTGGAGAACTGGAACGGCGTAGAGAACATCACCTTCATCGCCTCCGACGGCGAGCTCCAGACCTCGCAGACGGTCACTGTGACCGTCCTTCCCGTGAACGACGTCCCTATCATAGCCGTGGTCAACGGAAAGCCCACGACCGGGGAGCCCATCACCCTCACCATTGTGCAGGGCGAGCTCCTCGTCATCACTTACTTGCCTGTGGACGTGGACAACGACGACATGCAGGCCTCGGTCAACAACACCCTGGTCGAACTGGACGGGGACCGCCGGGAGATCACCTTCCAGCCGGGCAACGACGAGGTGGGCACCCTCCGGTTCTCCCTGTGGGTCTGGGACGTGGTCGACACCTCCCAAAAGGCCGTCCAGGACTTCGTGGTGGTGGTGGAGGACAGGAACGACCCCATGGAGGACCCGAGCATCACCAGCCCCCTGTCCGGTGTGACCTTCAAGGAGGGCCAGGAGTTCTCCCTGGTCGCGGAATGCGAGGACCCGGACGCCAAGCACGGCCAGGTGCTCAACTTCACCTGGAGCTCGAACATCTCCGGCCTGCTGGGCCACGGCCCGGATCTGGTCGTGAGCCTCACGGAGCCCGGTACCCATCTCATCGAGGTCACCGTGCGGGACCCCGACTTCACCAAGATGACCTCCATCGAGGTGATCATCGAGGCGGACGAGCCCGTCACTCCACCGCCCCCGCCCGATGACGGCGACGGCGATGGCGGGTCCTCGACGAACTGGCCCCTCATCGGAGCGATCATCGCGGTCCTCGCCATCCTGGGAGCCGTGCTGTTCGTGGTGGCGAGCAAGCGCAGGACCGGGAGGTACGAGGACGAGGTGGATGCCGTGATGGAGGTGGAGGGCGAGCAGGAGGCCATCCTGCACGCCCACCTGGCCATCGGGGAGATGGCCGACGAGTGGGAGGTCGAGGGTGACGAGGGAGAGGAGCTCGAACCCGGACCCGGGGAGGCCCCCGTCCCCGCCGTTCCCGTCCACAAGGAGTTGGTCTCCGACGATCAGGTCCCAGGGGACGCTGCCGGCCAATGGGAGGCCATGCCCGAGGAGCCACCCCTCTCGGAGGAGGAGACGGCCGAGCTGCGCCTGGAGGACCGGAAGCGCAAGTACCATAACGCCATCGGCCACCTCCCGTACGGGGTCCCCTCGAAGGAGCTGCAGGACCGGGACTGGGTGGAGCTGGCGGCCGCGCTGGCCACGGGCGAGAAGCGGACCACTCCCGATGGACGGGAGCTGACGAACATCGACGGGCGATGGTACCACTCCGACCCGGACGACCACTCGACCTTCCTCAGGGAGCACGGCGCCAAGGAGCGACCCGCGGCCGCGGTCGAGGCCAGGGCGGTCCAGGTCACCACTGACAGGAACGACCTGCGGGCCATTCTCGAGGAGCGCTTCGAACAGGGCGAGATATCGGAGGAGTCCTACCAAGAGCTCAAGCGCAAGCTGGGAGATTGACGAGGTGGTCTCCTCCCGCCATCCAGGCGAAAGGGCCATAAGGCCATGCGGGCATGGAGATTCAACATGGGGCTCCTCGACCGATATCGGCAATGGCGACTCCGGCGCAAGACCGTCCGGCTCACCCTGGGGGCGGTGCCCCTCCCCACGCTGCTCCCCGACGCCGAGGAGAGCCTCAAGGAGATCTTCTCCATCCAGACCAAGAAGGGGTACAAGCTGGTCCGGTTCTGGGAGGTCCTGATCATCAGGGCCGACCGGGAGCACTACAGCGTCCAGTTCTTCCCCATCGCGCCCGACCCCAACGACGCGCTGGCCATAGCCGTCAAGGGCAGCCACATAATCAAGTACATGCCGGTGGTCAGCGACATCAAGGAGCTGGACAGGATACAGAAGGGCCTGGCCTCGAAGAGGACCTTCGAGCTGACCTTCGACACCGAGCTGGGCATGATGTCCCGGCCCGCCCTCGAATCGATCGGGGTCCTGGACAAGGACAAGGCACCGGTGGAATGAGCCATGCAGTACGACGCGGAACGACTGGTCAAGCCCACGCCCGACGACGCCCAGGCCTTCAGGCCCGTCGACCTTCCCGGCGGCGACCTGCCCGCCATGGTCAAGTGGGCCATCGACGGGGACGAGGTGGAGGCCGCCTTCGGCGTCCGGCGCGAGGTCTTCGTCCGGGAGCAGGGCTACACCGAGGAGCAGGAGTTCGACGAGGCCGAGGCCAAGGCCCTCCACGTCCTGGCACAGCTGGTCCCCGGTTGCGCCACCACGCCGGGCGCGGCCAGGCACCTGGGCGCGGCCAGGCTCCTCCTGGACGCCACCGAGGACCCCCCCGTCGCCTACGTGAGCCGCCTCTCCGTCATCGGGTTCGCCCGCAGGATGGGCCTGGGGAGGGCCATAGTGGAGTTCGTGCTGGAGGGTGCCAGGGACATGGGCTGCGTCAAGGCCAGGGCGGGCTCCCAGGTGACCGCCCTCGACTTCTGGGCGCGCCTCGGCTTCCACCCCACGGGGGAGGGGTACATGGACTTCCACGTGCCCCACGAGTGGACCGAGAGGAGGCTTTGAGGGACGCTCTGGCGCGCCATCACGTGGCGAAACCCAAATATAGGGGCCAGCACCTATTGAAGGCTAGGTGAGGCTTTGTCGAGGATGGGATGCTCGAAGCGTTACCTCCTAGCCGCGACCCTGTTCATGCTGGTCAGCTCCACGTTGATGCCGGTGATGTCCGAGGGTCCGGAGGGGATCGACCCACCAGGGGTCGTCCTGCCAGGCAAGGGGGAGCCGGTCACGATGGAACTGGACGTCGTCCAGGACTCCGTGGTGCTCTCCTCGACCCTGGACGTGGCCGGAGGTCCGACGTACAGTGAACGCGTCATCGAGGTGGGTACGGAGACGACGCTGGGTTTCATGGGCGAGGTCGAGTTCGAGTCGCCGCACGAGGACCTCAGCTGGTACCTGGGCACGGCCATGGACGGACCAACCCTGGACAACGCCTCCTCCGTCGATGGCCAGACCGTCACCACCACCTCGACCCAGTACGGCTACCAGCTGTACCTCCTGGACATCGACCCCAAGGGAATGGCGGGCCTCGCGGTCTCCTGGACGGGCCAGGCCAACGCCACCATCTCCGCCGTCAACCACACGGGCGCCAGCCTGTACATCTTCCACAACGCCTCCGTCGACTGGGAGCTCCTCGACAGGTACGAGGACGAGGAGGACACCGTCCACGTGCTCTCCGGCAGCCCCTTCTACATGCCATGGCACTACGTGAACCGGACCCTTTCCGGGCACCTGAAGGTCATCCTCATCGTCGTCACCGAGTGGGATGTTGACGCCACCCTCTCCACCGATGCCATCAACCTCACCGTCACCTACGCGGAGTACCCGTTTCCCCAGCTGGACGTGGGCGCCGACGGCCACGTCGAGTGGGGCTTCGGGGTCAACGCCTCCACGGGTGCCCTGGGCTTCCTGGATGCCTTCATCGGGAACCAGGACCAGGTCCCCGTCACCTTCCCCATGGGAGGCGGCGCCGTCACCCCGGGGGAGATCCTCGTTCCCGCGGGGGTCAACGTGACCGAGGCGTACGTCGACTACATGGCGTACCCCTCCATGGGGGAGCGGTCCAACTTGGGCAAGGACGTGTACCTCGAAAAATACGGGGACTCGGTCGACCTCCAGGTCTCCGACATCCCCAACAACTCCCACCAGAGGATATCGTCCGTGCTCCTGACCGATGTGGTGAAGTACAACGTGACGGACCAGTCGATGGAGGTCCACGACGGCACCTTCAGCCTCTCCGTGGGCCACGCCCCCAACGGGCTGTCCCTGGGCCAGACCTTCACCCCTGCCCACGACGGTCCGCTGTACGGCATCGACGTCTACGTCGACAGCACCTTCGGTTCGCCGGGCAACCTCACCCTCCACCTATGGGACACCGACCAGGGCAGGCCGACGGGCGCCCCCCTGCGCACCGTGACTGTCCCCTACCGCACGGTGGTGACCGGTCACTGGATCCACTTCCCCTTCACTCCGGTGCGGGTCCTCGAGGGAAGCGAGTACGCGTACACCCTCCACGCCTACGATGCGCCCTATGGCACCATCAACACCTGGGTGATCGGCTTCAACCTGACCGGGGCATACCCCAACGGCACATGCATCCAGAACCCCACCCTGGACGGCTCGATGGTCTGGGCCTCCCTCCCATATGACCTGTGCTTCCGCACCCACATGGACCTGCCGATAGACGGAGGGGACGCCTCCCGTATCTGGGTGGACGGTGTCGGCGGCAACCTGGCCGGCAACAGGGTCTACTTCAACCTCACCTACGCCAAGTACATCGACGGGAACTGGACCTTCGAGGTGGACAACGGCAACGACTTCGACATCTCCTTCAACTGGTCCGCCTGGACCCGGTACGTCCTCTTCGCCGAGATGGTGGTGATGGACGTGGGGGGTGACGGCTCCATCGAGGTGGGCATCGGGAGCGCCTCGGGCACGGTATGGCTCGACATCACCTGGTGTGTCCAGAGGGTGGTCGACGACCCCGAATGGCCCCTGCTGCAATCGGACACCTTCGGCAACGTGTTCTACCGCATCCCGCTCAACATGTCGGCGGGATCGGAGGGCAGGGCGGTGTTGCACAACCTGGTGGTCCGGTACAACGGTTCGCTGACCACCTCCGACCTCTCCCCAGCCCTGAACGCGGAGAAGGACTCCCGCGTGGCGGGGCCCGACGGCATCGTGAAGGTGCCCATCAACATCACATCGAAGACGGGCGGGACCCTCAACGTGACCTCCGTCGACATCCTGTACGACCTGCCCCCCCACTCCCTCCACGTCGCGGACCTGGACATACCCGAGGACGAGTTGGGGCAGCTGGCCCTGGACACCATCATCTTCGACGACTACGACAACAACGCCCTCAACTACACGGTGGTCAAGGAGGGGGGCGACGAGGACATTGGCTACAACCTCTCCGATGACAACGTGGTGGAGTTCTGGGGTCCCGCCAACTGGTCGGGCACCGCGGTGTTCCACATCGCCGTCGAGGACCGGAGCGACCTTGCCAACCAGACCAACTCCTTCAACGTGACCATAGTGTCCGTCAACGACGCGCCCATGCTGGTCGGCCTCTCCGACCAGGTAGTCTTCTTCGAGACCCTCAAGCAGGTGCCCGTGGAGGTCCTGGACAACGACACCCTACCGGAGAACATCACCGTCACGACGAGCACGGAGAGGGTCTGGTACGATGCGGACAACGGCACCCTTTCCTTCCTCTATCCCAACGGCACGGCCTTCCAGCAGGTGGAGGTCAACGTGTCCGACGGAGAGGACCACACGACCTACTGGATCAACGTGACCCCCATAGTGTCCGACGAGCCCCCCGTCGTATCACTTCCCGTGAGCTTCAACATCACCCTGGATGCCCAGGGCGTCCTCAACCTGACCTCCTACGCCACCGACCTGGAGTCCGGGTCGGACGAGCTGGTGTGGTCGTTGGTCAGCGCCCCGCCGGAGCTGGTGGTGGTGATGCACGACGGTCACATGCTCCAGGTGATCCCCGTCGCCACGGAGAAGGGGAGCCACGTCATCGTCCTGGCAGTGACCGACCCCGACGAGAACGTCGTGCAGGCCGAGCTGAAGGTGTGGATCGGGGATTCGGCCCACCCGCCCGAGATACTGATCGGGGACGACGCCCTTCCCCAGACCCTCAAGGTGGAGCGGGGCGGGACCCTCAAGGTCAACCTGGCCCTCCAGAAGTACTGGTACGACCAGGAGGATTACAACAGGCCCGAGGTGATGACGTGGGAGGTGACGTCCCTGAGACCCAGCCTGTTCACCGTGGAGATCGGGAAGAACCAGGAGCTGATGATCAACGCCTTCGACAGGACGGGGGCGGGATACTTGACCCTGCGCCTGATAGACTCCGACGGGGACGTGTCGAAGACCGAGTCGGTCAGGGTCGAGGTGGTGGAGACCTCTACGATCACCTCGTCGTGGATCACCTACCTGACGGCCGCCATCATCCTGATCGTCGTCGTGGGCGTCCTGATGCTGGTGGCGAGGAGGAGGAGCCCGGCCCCCAAGGGACCCGTGGCCCCCATATCGTTCCCGGAGGAGCCCCGCACCCCCACCGAGGGCACGGCCAAGCCCGAGGAGGCGCCCGGAGCGCCCGCGGCCCCTGCTGCCACCGCGGCCCCCGTCGAGGCGGCCCCCGGGAGGATGGTCCAGGTGATGATGATCCACGAGAGCACCTCCTTCATGACCCAGGTGACCGGGGACCCAGGGCACGCGCTGTCCGAGGACGAGGAGGACGACCTGATAGAGCAGGCAACCCTCTTCGCCCAGGAACGCTTCGAGGACGCCAACGTAGGCACCATCAAGGCCTTCAAGTTCAACGGCGACGAGGTGCTGGTCGGAAAGGGCCGGAACTACTTCCTGGTCACCCGGTGCACCGGGAACGAGTTCGACGGCGTGGTCACGGAGATGAAGCGCTCGATAATCAACATCGACGTGGGCATGGGCGAGCGCCTCGACAAGTGGTACCCAGGCCAGAAGGTGACGCCCCTGGAGGAGGAGATGCGGGAACTGCTCTCCGGTGGAGGGGCCTGAGGGCCCGGAACGGACCTTTCGGGTCTGGGCCAACCATTGGAAAAGAATTATATCCGAAGGGTACCTAACAAGGGGTCGAGAGCGGATGTTAAAGGAACTATGGTCCAAGTGGTGGGTCCGGTACCTCATCGTCCCCATCACGGTGATAATCGCTGGCGTCCTCCTGAGCGCCTTCATAGCCTCGGGCCCCTTCCGCGAGACGGAGTTCGAGAAGCCCATCGAGAAGAAGAGCCGGTGGATCGAGGTGCCTGGTGAGTCCTTCGAGATGACCGGCTTCTCCGCCCAGGACCAGAACGTCATCATCCCCTTCGATTTCGAAGAGGACGGGGGCGACGAGTTCTACATCTCCAAGTTCACGGTGTTCCTCATATGGCAGGACGACGCCCGCACCAGCCCGGACACCTTCACCTTCATGGTCTACGACCAGGACGGCGAGCAGTCCGCCGCCGGCATGGGCTCCAGCGGGACCGCCATGGCCCAGGGCAGGACCAACAACACCGACCTCAACCACTTCGTCAACAACGCGGGCTGGGCCGTCGAGGTCACCTGCATCGATGCCGCGGACGGCTACGTAGGGCCAGCTGGCATCATCACCATCCCCGACGACGGCAACGAGTTCACCGTCCGCATCGACTGGGACCACTACATCGAGTACAATCCCGATTGGGAGTAGACGCGGCGTAACCTATAAGACGGGCCCCCTCGATGCCCCTTGCAGATGGTTGTCATGAAAGAGCTTCAAGACCTCGACCCCAGCATGAGCATGTCGAGGACCGTCGAGGTCCTGACCAAGGCCCTGGATTCCATATCCTACCAGGAGGGCCAGTCCCTCTCCCTGTCCGCGGACCAGGCCCAGACGCTGGACCTGGTCGACACCAAGATCGACGAGGCGGAGGGCTACTTCGACCGGCCCGTGGACGAGCCCGTCATCTACCAGCGGCTCGTCTCCATCGGCGAGGCCTCGGGAAGGGACGACCTGGTCTCCAAGTACGGCAGGCGCACGGCCCAGATCGAGTCGGCCGACCTGGAGTTCAGGGCACGGCTGCAGGCCTTCTTCGGAGCCACCAGCAGGGCCATCGGACTGTTCCAGAGCTCCGTCGACCTCACCCCCGACTTCCAGGAGGCCGTCGACGGCCTGGGAAGGGCCGAGCGCCGCGTCGCCAAGTCCCGTAAGGGCCTGGACAAGTTCGAGAACGCCTCGCGGGTGAGATCCTCCTCCGCGAAGGCCTGGACCGACCTGGGCCAGGCGTACGCCGACCTCGACAGGCTGGACGAGGCCCACGAGGCCTTCGAGAAGGCCGTCGAGCTGGCCCCCACCGACATCCCGGCCCTGTGCAAGAAGGGCGGGGTGCTGGCCGCCAGTGGACGTGTCGAGGAGGGGAAGGAGTGCTTCGAGACCGCGCTGGCCATCGATGCCAACAGCCTCAACGGGAAGCGGGGCCTCAACTACACCACCTACATGCTGGACCATTGAGCCCTCGAAAAGGTCGGATGCGGTCATCCGAACACGATAATTGCTACAAGAACCAGCGAGAGCACAGATAGGAACACCGATACCGCGAGTATGAGTCTATCTCTCCACGACCCCTGCATGCCGATAGTGTGCATTATCAACGATTTAACGGTTTCCGCACGATTCTCCCCAACAGGAAATTATTAAATAGACTGCCTGGCCATATCCAACATACTAGCAGAGCGGATGGGATGCTATGCTGAAATGTCCAAGTAACCACCGGAGGTGGAGCCCTAGGCCCGTCTGGGCCATTCTGATCGTCATCGCCATGGTGGCCTCTGCGACCCTGCCAGCGTTCGCAGGGACGGTGGAGGAGTTCACCGACGAGACCACCGAGGTCGTCCTCTCCCTCGACCCGGGCGCGCCAGAGAACACCAGCAGGATCGCCTTCCCCACGGACTCCCGGGTCAGGCAGGCCAGCGTGACCCTCAGGTCGGACCAGAACCTGCTGTTCACCCAGGTGATGGCCGACAGCGGGAACGTCTCGGGTTGGTCGGCCACCCCGTCATCGGTGGACGTGTCCGAGCTGGACGTGGACGCCTTCAAGGGCACCCCCTTCTCGGGGGTGGACCTGACCAAGGTGTCCCTCAACACCACCATGTCCGGCAAGGTCACCATATCGTCCAATGCCAGCACCCACCTGTTCGCCTTCGACGTCGCGGCGGTGTTGGAGGGCGTGGACCGGGACCTCAACCTGGTCCTGGACTGGACCGGCATGGGCACCAGGGTGGGCACCGTCGCCGTCGACGAGGTCCACATGTACGTCGCGGACTTCGCCAGGGACCGCTGGCACGAGTGGGATGACTTCGACAGGGTCCCGTCCACGGGTCAGCAGGAGAACCTCGCCACCTCCCTGGGCCCCTTCGCGGGATGGACCGACGATGACGGCCTCATGTACATGCTGGCCGCCGTCGAGCCCCTCAGGACCGGCGATGGCGCCTCCCTCACCACCTCCCACATGCTCCTGCAGATATGGAGCTCCCAGGTCCCCGACGGGCTGTCCGTCGACGTGGGCGGAGACGGTTCTCCCGAATTCCAGTGGGGCGGCGATGGCGTCGGCCTGTACGGCCTCCAGAACGTCCTAGAGGACGGCACCACCGGGGTCACCGCCGACTTCACGACCCAGGGAGAGCACGTCAATCTCACCTCCTTCCTCGTGCCCGCAGGGGCCGACCTGGTCGAGGCCAGGGTCTGCCTCGCGGGCCAACCGGGGGACATCGTCACCAGCAGCGACGACGAACCCTCCTACATCAGCGCCCACGGCATGACCTCCGACACCAGCGTGGAGGACATCCCCGCCTACTCCCACCCCACCTGGGCCCAGGTCGTGATGACCAACCTCAAGAACGCCGGGATGAAGGACCAGGCGCAGGAGACCCTTAGGGGTGCCCAATCGATTGGTAATTATGGTGCAGGTGATTCATCTGTTGCCCAAACATTTACTCCATCTATTACTGGAAAAATAGTATTTCTCAATCTTTCAATAACTGGTGCTGTTTATAATAATCCACCTGATATCGTAGTAGAAATCAGGTCTGTTGATGGAACGGGTCATCCAACTGAGATTATCATCGGTAGTTCTGTAATAAGTGGAAGTCTAGTAAACGAGAGCTCAACGAAATGGCATACGGTTCATTTCACAGATGTCGATTTGGTCCAGGGAACCGAATATGCTATCATTTGTAGCGTCCCGAGTGCGAGTAATCTTGAATATTATGAATGGAAAAACCATATCATCACTGCTGGAGATCCCTATCCAAATGGAAAAGCATTCATAGATGACACTACTAACGGCACTGGACCATGGTTCGAGAATACCAATACCGACCAGGCCTTCATCACCTACATGGAGACGGACATCGGCGCGGGGGTGAGCCTGGTCAAGGTGGCCGGCAACTCCTACTCTGAGGTCCGTGCGGGTCCCTCGGGCGACGAGTACGTGTTCAACGTGTCCGGCGTGACCAAGGACGTGTTCGGCATCTGGTCCTTCGCCATCACCAACGCCAACGGCTTCCCCGTGACCTTCAACTGGACCGCCGACGTCCACTCCGACACCTACCCGCAGCTGTTCGGCCTTCGCCTGTCCACCGAGGCGGGGGAGGTCCCGTACTACACCTACGCAGGGACCAACACCAGCCTGGACGGCTACAGGTGGCTTCCCTTCACTGCCGGTCTTGGCGACATCCTCGACGGGGCGCCGGTGGCGTACACCGCCCCCAACGGGCTGGAGTTTTCGAGGGTGAACGTCACCGTGAACGGCACCGTGACGGGCGGCATGGTCCTGTCGGGCCTGCGCGTCCGTTACTATCTCGACGTCGAGATATCGGGACCCGATGTGGTGGCTGCCGCCGACGCCTTCCGCGCTGCCAACGAGCACCTGCCCGAGGCGATGGTGCCCTTCGTCGTCACCTCTTCCGTGTCGGCGAGGGTGCTGCTGTCCGACCCCCTCATCGACTACGACCGACGACCCAACTTCAACACCAAGACCCAGATCCTGGAGGAGGACGGCTACGGCGAGGAGGACCTGGACACCCTCTTCGGGGACGACTACGACAACAACAACCTGACCTACACCGTCGTCGGTGTCGACGTGGAGGACGCCATCGAGGCGGAGGTCAACGGCTCCACCCTCATGATGACACCAGAGGCCAACTGGACCGGGGAGCTCGACCTGACCGTGCGGGGGGCGGACAGCACCGGGCAGCACGTCGATGGCGTCATCAAGGTCGTCGTGGAGGCCATCAACGACCCTCCCGTCATCGACCTGGAGGTCACCTCCTTCGAGGTTCAGGCCAGGGTGACCCTGACGCTGGACCTCTCGAACGGCATCTACGACGTTGACGACGACCAGGAGAACCTTACCCTCACCACGGACTCGGGCCACATCACGGTGGTCGGTATGGTCCTCTACTGCACCTTCGACAAGGAGGGCGAGGCCACCGTGGAGATCAAGGTCACCGACGGCCTGGAGAACGCCACGGCCGACCTGACCTTCGACGTGGCACCTCCCGTGGGCTATCCCTCCATCGTGGGGCTCCCCGAGGAGCTGAAGGTGCCCGTGAACCGGCCGCTACCGATGGACCTGGTCCAGTACGGCGAGGACCCGGAGGACGCCTCCGACCAGCTCACCTGGACGGTGGCGGAGGATTCGGACCTCTTCGACGTGGAGCTGGCCGCCGACGGGTTCAACCTGACCATCACCGCGACGGGCGAGGGGTTCGGGACCGGTACGCTGACCATGACCCTCACCGACACCGAGGACCACAGTACCGTCGCCCACGCCACGGTGAACATCACCGAGCGGTGGATAGAGCCACCCCGCATCAACCACGACGCCCTTCCCGACAGGATCGACCTCAAGGAAGGAGGCGAGTCGTACGAGCTGGACCTGGCCGACTACGTCGAGGACGAGACCCCCATCGAGGACCTGGTGGTCACCATCACCTACTCCAAGGAGGGCATTGTGTACGTCGACCCCCAGGCGGGTGTCCTGACCTACGTCCCGCAGGGGCTGGGCAGGTCCAACGTGACGGTGACCCTCACCGACACCGATGGCGAGGCAAGCACCTTCTCCATCGACGTCGAGGTCAAATCCGACTCCGAGGACGAGCCCATCAACTGGACCCTGTGGATAGTACTGCTGTTCGTCCTGGTGATCATCGTGGTGCTCATCGTCTGGCCCCGGAAGACCACCGCCCCGGCGGCGGCCCCGGGGGCCCCGGCGGCCATCGACGTCGACGGGAGGCCGAAGGGCGCGCCCCCCGCGCCGAGGGTGGACAAGGTGGTGCCGCACACCTTCAGTTCCTCGGCCCTCATGGTGCTGGAGGAGGTGTTGCTGTTCCACTCCTCGGAGTTGCTCATATCACAGTACACCCGGGGCCTCAAGGAGGGCGTGGATGCGGACCTCGAGGGTGCCGTCATCAGCTCGATCCAGGAGCACATAAAGGGCCGCATGAGGACCCGGGACGAGCCCACCGACATCATCGAGCTGGAGGGCATGCTGGTCGTCATCGAGAGGGGTGCCGACGTGGCCCTGGCCGCGGTGCTCAGCGGCGCCGAGCCCGAGGGCCTCAGGATGCACCTCCGGACGTCCCTCAACGAGGTGCAGACCCGCAATGCGGGCGTGCTTCCAGACTGGGACGGGAACCTGGCGGAGCTGCGCGGCATCGACAACGCCATGATCGGCCTTGTCGAGTCCCTGATAAGGGAGCACAACGGCGCCCAGGACCTTTCGGTGGACGGCGAGACGACCGTCCTGACCCCCCATCGGCATCCCAGGCCCGTGGTCGACGGCATCCCGGAGCTGGAGGACGAGGACGACCCCCTGAAGCTGGTGAAGGACATCATCGGCGAGGAGAAGGCCCACGAGATCGAGGAGGGCCATCACCACGAGGAACCGCCCGAGGAGGGCGGCGATGAGGAGAAGAGCGCGTGACGCGACGACCCCGGGCCGACGAGCACGAGGAGTTCTACCGGACGGACCTGGGTCGCGAGGTGCTCGAAGCGGAGGTCGAGCTGCTGCTGGACCTGCTGCCCGAGGAGGGCCGGGTCCTGAGCATCGGATGCGGCATAGGGGTCCACGAGGCCGCCCTGATGGAACGGAGGCTCGGCCTCGAGCTGACCTGCTCCGACCTCCAGAGCGAGATGCTGCGGGTGGTCCCCTCGTACCTGCCCTCGGTCCAGGCGGACATGACCTCCCTTCCCTTCCCCGACGGCACCTTCGACGCGGTCTACGAGGTCACCGCCCTGGTGTTCGTCTCCGACCCCGAGATGGCCCTTGCCGAGATGGCAAGGGTCCTGCGACATGGGGGTCGGCTGGTCCTCCTCACCCTCAACCCCCTGTCCAAGTGGGGGCAGGACCGGCTCCGGGAGCTGTCAGCACCCTGGGGGGAGCTGGAGGGCCTGGTGGCCATGGTCGAGGCGGCCACGGGGGGAACGGTCTCCGTGGACCACGCGCTGAACCTGGAGGACGACGTCCTCCGCGAGTCCACGGGCCTCGAGGATGCGTCCCTGCTCGTGCTTGTGTCCGTAAAGGCAAGGTCTAAATCGTAGCAATGGGGTACTTCGGTCCGATGATGGAGGTAACCCTCACCCTGCGCATCCCCGAGAGCTGGTTCGAGGATGTGGCTCCCCTACTCGACAAGCCCGTCACGGTCCTCCAGTCCGTTCCGGACGGTGTGGCCGGTGGTCGCGGCCTTATCGAGATCCGCGGGGACGAGGAGGCCACCAACGCCGTGGTCGAGGCCATCCGGGCCCACCCCAGCGTCTGCCACGTGGAGTTCATCCCCCTGCCGGAGGGAGGCGTGCTGGGCCGGGTCGTCACCTCCAAGTGTGTCGCGTGCACGGCCCTTTCCGGGATCGACTGCTTCCTGATGTCAGCCTCCGCGAGGCCCGATGGTCAGGTTGACTGGAAACTGGTCACGGGCAGCGAGGGCTCCCTCAAGGAACTGGTGGACCGGCTCGTCGAAGCGGGGTGCGAGGTGGACATCCGTAGGGCCCGTCGCCCCGACCTGCACCGCCCGCTGACGGACCGCCAGGAGGAGATCCTGCGTATAGCCCTCGATGCAGGCTACTACGACCAGCCCAAGCGGGCCACGATAAAGGACCTGGCCAAGCGGACCGGCATCGCGCCATCCACCTACCAGGAGATACTCCAGCGGGCGGAGCGGAAGGTCATGATTCAGTCCCTCGAGCGGTGACCGCTCCGTGCGGAGGGCGAACATGTCCGGCATTAATATAAACACGACCTAACGCTTCCCCGCGCTCGGTGAGACATTGACAGGGAGCGAAGAGAAGGGCCATCTCGAGGAGAACCTGCAGGTCATCGAGAAAATGGCTCGCATCAAGCACAAGATCGTCGTCATGAGCGGCAAGGGCGGCGTCGGAAAGAGCACCGTGGCCGTCAACCTGGCCCTGACGCTGGCAGCCGGGGGCCACAAGGTGGGCGTCATGGACGTGGACATCCACGGTCCGGACGTGGCCAAGCTGCTGGGCGTCGAGGACGCCAGGCTGGAGACCAAGGGAGAGATGATAGTCCCCGTTCCCGTCAACGAGAACCTCACCGCCATCTCCATGGCCTTCCTCCTGGAGGACCGGGACACGCCCATCATCTGGCGGGGTCCCCTGAAGATGGGCGCCATCAAGCAGTTCCTCGGCGAGGTGGCATGGGGCGACCTGGACTACCTCATCATCGACCTGCCGCCGGGCACGGGGGACGAGCCCCTGTCCGTGGCCCAGCTTCTGCCCGATGGTGCTTGGGCCGTGATCGTCACGACACCGCAGGACCTGGCCCTGCTGGACTCCCGCAAGGCCATCCGCTTCGCTGAGCAGCTGAAGATGAACATCGCCGGAGTGGTGGAGAACATGGCGGGCCTCAAGTGCCCCCACTGTGGCGAGATGATCAACCTGTTCAAGACGGGCGGTGGCGAGGCGGCGGCCAAGGAGATGGGGGTCAACTTCCTGGGACGGGTGCCGATAGACCCCAACATGGTGATCATGGGCGACCTCGGGAAACCCTACGTGGTGGACGAACCTGACGCGCTCGCCCCCAAGGCCTTCCGGGAGATATCGAAGAACCTGGAGGAACAGGTCGGGTCAAAGTGACTCCGCAAGCGGAACAGTACAGATGGTGATATGATGCTAGTTGCGATACCAACGAACGGGAACGACCTATCAGGCAGAGTTGATGAACGCTTCGGGCGATGCGCCCGATTCCTCTTGGTGGACCCGGAGACCAAGGAGTTCAGGGTCGTCGCCAACCCCGCGGCGGTCCAGAGCGGAGGGGCCGGCATCACGGCGGCCCAGACGGTCATCGACCAAGGCGCCGATGTCGTCATCGCTGGAGATGTGGGTCCCAATGCCTTCTCGGTCCTGGAGCGAGCCGGGATAAAGGTCTACTCAAGGGTCTCGGGATCGATCCAGGACGCACTGGACCTCCTGGAGTCCGAACAGACCACGGTAGCCAAGGCGCCCACGGGGCCCGCCCGTCACGAGAGGTGATGGGTCCTTGAGGTTGGCGGTGGCCAGCGGCAAGGGCGGCACCGGCAAGACCACGGTGGCCCTAGGCCTGGCCATCGTGGCCGAGGAGGCCATCCTGGTGGACTGCGACGTGGAGGAGCCCGACGACCACCTGTTCCTGGGCGGGAGGGGCGACCTGGTCGAGGAGGTCACCTTACCCGTGGCCAGGGTGGACGAGGACATCTGCACCCATTGCGGTGAGTGCGCACGCGCCTGCGTCTTCGGGGCCATCGCGGTCGTCAAGGACCAGGTGATAGTTATCGACGATATGTGCCACGGCTGCGGCGTGTGCGGCCTGGTGTGCCCGGAGGACGCCATACACGAGGAGAGGAGGCGCATCGGCGAGGTGTCGCTGCGGAAGAGGAACGGCCTCCACCTCTACACCGGCTTCCTGGACATCGGCCAGCCCCTTGCGACGCCTCTGATAACGAGGCTGAAGGCGCTGGTCCCGGACAACGGGCTCCAGATCCTCGACTCGCCACCCGGGACGGCGTGCCCCGTGGTCGAGACCATCAAGAACACCGACCACTGCCTGCTGGTCACAGAGCCGACCCCCTTCGGCCTGTTCGACCTCACGATGGCGGTGGACATGATCCGCGAGCTGGGCGTGCCGTTCAGCGTGGTCGTTAACAGGGACCGGGAGGGCTACGAGGAGCTGGACCGGTACCTCGAGGAAGAGGGGGTGCCCGTCCTGATGCGCATCCCCGATTCGATGGAGATCGCGAAGCTGTACTCCCGCGGGCTCCACTTCGTCGAGACCATGCCCGAATGGAGGGAGCGGTTCTCCCGCCTCCTGGACGAACTGACGGGGGGTGGCGCCTGATGGCAGCGAAACGCCTGCTGGTGATATCCGGCAAGGGCGGCACGGGCAAGACCACCGTGATGGCCTCCCTGGCCGCCCTCGCTCACGAACCCATACTGGCCGACTGCGACGTGGACGCTCCCGACCTCCACCTGCTGTTGGACCCCGTGGTCAAGGAGTCACACGAGTACTTCGGCCTCAAGCTCGCCTCCATCGATGAACAGGCATGCACCAAGTGCGGTGCATGCCACCAGGCCTGCCGGTACGATGCCATCTCGGAGGACATAGTCCTCGACGAGACCTCCTGCGAGGGTTGCACGGCGTGCTCCATCGTATGCCCCGAGGGGGCCATCACCATGGAGGACCGGGTCGCGGGGGATGTCTTCGTGTCATCCACCAGGTTCGGGCCGATGGCCCATGCCAAGCTGAGGGCCGGCGAGGAGGCATCGGGCAAGCTGGTCATGGAGGTCAGGCGGTACTCGGACGACCTGGCCCTGGAGCATGGCAGCGAATACATCTTAATAGATGGACCACCCGGCATCGGCTGCCCGGCGATCTCCGCATTGTCGGGCGTCGATGCCATACTGGTCGTCGCCGAGCCCACGCTCTCCGGCCGTCAGGGAATGTCGCGCGCCGTCGAGCTGGCCCATCATTTCAAGGTACCAGCGATGGCCGTGGTGAACAGGGCGGAGCTGAACCCCGAGGAGGCCACCGTCATCGAGGAGTGGTGCCGGGACAAGGGTGTCCAGGTGTTCGACAGGCTGCCATACGATACAGCGGCCACCGATGCCATGATGGCCAGAAGAACGGTGGTGGAGCACGACGACGGCCCCCTCTCCCAGGGCCTTCGCAGGCTCTGGGTCCAGATACAGGGGGCCCTGGACGATGGCTGAGGAGAGAGCGAGATGAGATGCGCTGAGTGCGACCACAGGCGATGCGAGCAGGGCGAGGACTGCTCGGCCGGGCTTGCCCCGAGGGTCGCTGGCGAGACCTACGTGGGAGAGGACCTGCGGTTGCTGAGGGCCTCGGGCGAGGTGGAGGCGGAGCACTACCTCAAGGCGACCCGGATCGAGGAGATAACCATCCTCGCGAAGAAGCTGGGCGCGAAGAGGCTGGGGCTCGCATTCTGCATCGGCCTGGCCGAGGAGGCGAGGGTGGTGTCCCGCTACTTCGGCAAGCACTTCGAGGTCCACTCCGTCTGCTGCAAGGTGGGCGGTGTGTCCAAGGACGAGTTCGGCCTTCCCCACCTGCGGGGAGAGGGCAGGGAGAGCACCTGCAACCCCGCGGGTCAGGCGGCGGTGCTCGCCGACGCGGGGACCGACCTCAACGTGGTGCTGGGCCTGTGTGTCGGTCACGACGCACAGTTCTACCGCAGCTCGGTGACCCCTGTGGTCACCCTGGCCGCCAAGGACCGGGTGCTGGCCCACAACCCCCTGGGGGCCATCTATTCGCGGTACCACAGGGAGGCCCGGCTGGGCGTGTACGATGACGATGAAGATAAGGGAGATGAAGGAGATGAGGGTCATAACGATGACGATTGAGACATTCAGGAGGAGAGTAACTTGAGGATTTCCGTTCCATCAATGGGAAACAACGGCCTGGACGAGCGGGTCGGCGAGCACTTCGGCAGGGTCCCGACCTACACGATAGTTGACACCGAGACGGACAAGGTCGAGACGATCTCGAACACCAGCGAACACACGGGCGGCACGGGCTATCCGCCGGAGCTGATGGTGAGGGCCGGTGTGAACGTGATGGTGTGCGGCGGACTCGGTCGACGGGCCGTCGCGATGTTCGAGGAGATGGGGATCCGCGTCTTCGTCGGTGCCAGCGGCACCGTCAGGAACGCGGTCCAGCAGTACCAGTCCGGCGCGCTCGAGGAGGCGACGGACGAGAACGCCTGCAGGCAGCACGCATTCCGCCGGCAAGACCACGGGGAGCACCATCATCATCATGGAGACTAGCGAACGTATCGAGCCGAGAAGGGGCAACGGATGAGCCACTACGTCTACGGACCTGTGCCCTCGCGGCGTCTCGGACGCTCCCTGGGCGTGAGTCTCGTCCCGCCGAAGACCTGCACGTACTCGTGCGTGTACTGCCAGCTGGGCAGGACCACTGACCAGACCGTGGAGCGGCGCAGTTTCTTTCCTCCGGCCGACATCCTTGACGAGATCCGGAACGCGCTGGACACCTCGGAGAACGTGGACCACGTCACCTTCGTCGGTGAAGGGGAGCCCACGTTGTCATCGGACATCGGTCTGCTCATCGGGCAGGTCAAGGAACGGTTCGACGTCCCCGTGGCGGTGGTGACCAACGGGTCGCTGCTCTTCGACGCCCAGGTGAGGGCGGAGCTGATGGCGGCGGACAGGGTCCTTCCGACGCTGGCGACCGCCGAGTACCAGATCTGGCGGCGCATGCATCGGCCCCACAGGGACCTGGATTTTCCCGCGGTCATCGAAGGGCTGGTGAGCTTCAGCCAGGAGTACGGGGGCGACCTGTGGCTGGAGGTGATGCTGGTCCACGGGCTCAACGACTGCGATGTGTCCCTCCAGGCCCTTCGCGAGTCGATCCAGAGGATCCAGCCCGGACGGGTGGACCTCATGACACCCATCCGACCCCCTACAGAGGATTGGGTCGAGGTGCCCGAACCGGACAGGGTGCTCAGGGCGGAGGAGTTGCTGGGTTCCGGCGAGGCCATGGTGAGGGAGACGGACGACCCGTTCGACGCGTCGGACTTCGGGAGCTGCCGGGAGGCCGTCCTGACCATCTGCTCCCGCCATCCCCTGAGGGAGAGGATAGCCAGGGACCTGTGCACCCGTCTGAACGGCGAGGGGGCGGTCGAGGAGATGTTGGCCGACGGGGAGATCCACGCGGTGAGATGGCGCGGGGAGACGTACCTCTTGCCACATAATCTCATGAGGAATACAGGTTAAAAAGAATTGTTGAGGAGGTTTGAGATGAAGGATACGGATTACACCGATGGGATGGATAAGCTGATTTCCAGTCTCCAGTCGAAGATAGACGAGGAGGAGGCGCTGGTGTTCTCGAAAACGGTCCTCTACGAGGCACACCATCCCCATAACTACGGGATCATCGAGGACCCTGATGGCAGGGCGATACGGACAGGATCGTGCGGCGACACCATGGAGATGTTCGTGACGGTCGATGGCGACCGGGTGGTCGAGGTCAAGTTCACAACGGACGGTTGCGGGGCAACGTTCGCCTGCGGGAGCATGCTCACGCAGATGGCGGAGGGCCAAGGGATAGAACAGGCACTGGCCCTCACCGACGAGGACCTCCTCGACCGTCTGGACGGCCTTCCCGACGAGAACCTCCACTGCGCCCGCCTGGCAGTGGCCACCCTGCACGGCGCGTTGAAGGCCGTTTGACCACACCAGGTCATGGACGTCGGGCCTCAGCCTGACCTGGAAGAGCCAATCAAGCACAAGGCCGGCTGAGGGGGGCGGTGATGAAGGCGGCGGCGGTGGGGTAGCGCGCCGCAGCGGGACGGGATGTGTGGCCCGCCCCTGTTTTCTGTGTTATAACGAGACATATCGGACGAGCTTGGGGTGTTGTTGGGACCGGGGTTCTCACTACGTTACATCCTCGGATGAGGTCCGTGAGACGTATCACCAGTGATCGATGCCCATCACACCTCGTTCCTTCCCCTCATCATACGGAAGCCCACCATGACCACCAGCACGACCATGACCACGATCAGCGCGATGACGATGCCCCAAGGAACGCCATCGTCCTCGCCACCTCCATTATCGATAGGCCTGTCCAGGGTTGTGAACGTGTGTTCAACCCCCGATTGAAGGGGGTTTCCAGCCAGGTCGGTGGCGATCGCGGATATCAGTATGGTATACTCCAAACCCATATCGAGGGATCTGTTGGGGGTGAACGTTAGCACCCTGCCGTCGGGGCTCCAGGTGATGTTGCCCTCCAGCCAACGCGAGTGGTCGATATCGAAGTACTTGATGCCGAAGGCGGCCTCCACCGAGGCAGTATCCATGGCTTCGCTGAACCTGACCGTGATCCCCGTCTCCCATGACACATCCACCTCACAGTTAGCTGGATTCGTTGATTCCACATAGGGAGCTAGAGTATCCAAGGTAAGCGATAGCTTATAGACTGGCGAGAAATGGCCTGCAGCGTCCAGGACCTGATAGTAGACCTTCTTTGGCCCATCGCCGCTGTAAAGGGCCCATTCCGTCGTTTCAACGGGGTCCTTCCAGAGCTCATTGCCGCTGATGTCCTCGTTCGTCAGCCTGATGCCGACGACCTGGGAGGTCTCGTCCAAGTAGATCAGTACCAGGTTGACGGTGGTACTGGTGACGACCGTACCCCCGTCTTGGAGAGCTATCGATCCGGTGGGGACCTCACGGTCCAAAACAATAGTCGCCGAGTACACGGAAGACGCATGGCCCGCGATGTCCATGACCTGGAACTGGACGGTCCTCTCCCCATCCGCGTCCACCAGGCTCCACAGGATATCGTCCACCGGGTCCTCCCAGGGCTCGTCACCGCCAATCACCTCGTTGCTGAACCGGGTCTTGGAGATGCCCACGCCGGCATCCCAGAAGGTCATCGAGAGGAGCACGGACGTCTCCACCGTGGTCTCGTCCCCGTCGTTGATGGATATCGTCCCCACGGGGGCCGTCGTGTCCAGGATGATCTGGGTGGTGTAAATCTCAGACTCAAGGCCCGCGTTATCCAATATCTGGAAGAATACCTCGGCTACCCCATCGCCTTCGGGGAGGATCCATCCCTTAGTCTCAACTGGGTCCACCCAAGGCTCGCTGCCGCCGAACCTCTTATCATCGAAACGGACCTTGGCTACGCCCGAGAAAGCATCCTCATAGGTCATGGTTAGGATTACGACTTGGTCGGTGGTCCAAGAATCACCGCCGTTGATCACGATGCTGCCCGTAGGCGGGCTGAGATCGAGGGTGATATCATCCGAGTAAGTCTCGGAGACCATTCCCGCCGCGTCGGTCACACGGAAGTGGACCCTCTTGTCCCCCTCGGCCGATGATAGGTCCCACGGGACCATCCCATTTAAGGGGTCCACCTCGGTCCACGACGACCCGTCGTTCGAGAGGTGGAGGCGGTAGGAGCTTTCCATCGAGGAACCGTTTAGGTCGGCCATATCATCGGCCCAGGTCAGGGAGAGCATCACCCTCTCTTTGGCAGTGTGGTTGTCCCCGTTGTTGATAACGATGGACCCTGTGGGTGGTGTTGTGTCCAACGCCCCCTCCGCCTCAAGTCCTCCCGAGGCGGGGTCGGTGTTGCCCGCTATATCCATTGCGACGGCCTGGAACTCGTAGAACCCTTCGCCCTCTGGTGTGCCGAAGCTGGCGTTACCAGCAGAGGTGGACCCCCAGAGGCCTTCCTTGGTGGAGAAGGTCGTCCAGTTGGTCCATTCCTCCTTGTCCTCGCTGTATCGGTACTGGAACGTCACACTCTTGATGCTGTAGTCGTCGGATGCGTTCCAGTGCAACAGGACATCGGAGGTTCTCATCCAGTAAGGCTCCACTACCTGCATCTGGGCCATTGGATGTTGGGCGTTCAGGTCTCGGGACCTATAGATGAGGTCCTTCGTTGACCTGGTGTACGTGTACCAAATGGCATGAACCCTGCCCCTCTGGAGGTCCACGTCGGGCAAGATGTACCACGTATCTCCCTCGTCGTCGCTCATTGTCTCCTCGTCCCTCCACTCGGTCCCGTCGAAGTGACGGAAGTAAACCTCCCTATCCGATGAGCCATCGTTTTTCTCGTACACCAGGACCACGTGTCCATCCTCGGCGGCGATCCGGGGTTTCATGTGGAACTGCACTGTAGGATCCTCGCTGACCTGTAAGGGGGTGGACCAGCTCTTGTCATCGAGCACTGTCATGTAGATAGTTCTCCTCGGCATATCCCCGAACTGTTCATACGCCACATACGCCTTCGAGCCGAAGACCTCCACGACTGGCATTCCTTGGTCTTCGGTCGTGGCATCCCGGCTCAACTCGAATGCATACGACCAAGCGCCGTCCTCCGCCGACCGGTAATACACGTCCCAGTCACCGTCATGCTTGTCCTGCCATACCACATGGACCTTCCCGTTGTGGACCGCGATGTCTGGGACCTCTTGTAACTCTTGTTGCGTGTCAATGGACACCTTGAAGATGGGTTCCCAAATACTCCCATCGAAGTGCCTGTAGTAGATGGTACTGGAGCCTTCCATCTCCCGAAAGGCGATGTGGACCTCATCACCCTCCACCGCTATCGCGGGGTCCTTGCAGTATCCCCATCTGTGGTCCGATATCTTGATCGGAATGGAGAAGTCGGAACCGTCGAAGGACACGTACATCACCTCATCATCGCGCCGGTTCTCTGCTCTATCGACGTAGACGATATGGGCGAGCCCTCGGGCCACGACGATGTCCGGCATCCATGCCTCCGTGCCGTTCGGATTGACCTGCAATCCATCGGACCACGCATTGCCGTCGAACCACCTCAGGAACAAGCGGTCCCCCGTGTCGTTGCGGTCCACGTAGACAACGTATATGCTGTCCCCATCGACAGCAGTCCTGTGCTGCTGGATGATAGTCTCCGATCCAATGGTGAAGTCATTCTCCCACGATGAAGCCTCCACCACTTCAGAGGCTGACCGTATGACCGACACCATCAGAAATGCGACTATAATGATGAGCAGGGTCCTCATCCACCATCGTTTTGGGACAATGCTGATTTTAATATCCAATTGGCACCCTCCATATGACCCGAACGTCATTGATGGATTTCTGGCACCCACCACAATGCGGTAGGTAAAATAATTTTCCTTTTAGTCTCACCCTCATGATGTCACGTCGACGGTTGTGGGGTCGGGAGAATAATCCCACGGGCCAGGGCGGAACGGGACGCGCGTCCCGCCCTATCATGTTTTATCCTCTCCGCCCTGCTCGTCGCCGGCGTCTTCGCCTCCTTCGCCGTCTTCGTCTGGCCCATCCTCAAGATAGAGCGCCAACTCAACCGCGAGGGCGAGTCCCTATTCCGCCCATGGAAGGTCAAGAGCCCGATCAAGCAGGCGAAGCGTATCGACGGGATTCTCGCCACCTCGATTCGGAGATTGAACTCCGGCGAGGACGAGGTGCTGGCGACGCTGCGGCTCCAGGTGGGGGAGCTTGCCGGGGGAGGCGGAGCTCCTGATGTCCATCTTCGAGTGGGTCGAGGTGGAGGCGCAGGGGGTCCCGGACCTGGTGGAGGGGCTTTGCAGGCTGCGAGGGGCTGTGATGAAGGCGGCCGCGTAGCGGGACGGGGCGTGCGGCCCGTCCCGGCATGGGGACCCTGTCATGGAGCGAAGCGACCCGGGACGGGACCGGAATCCCGTCCCGTCCAGTGGATGCTAGTGACGCGGAGTGGGTGTGCGGGTTATCACACGCCACGTGCTGTGGACGATGCTGGTGGATTACATCGTTGCAATGGTGCGCTAGCACGGTATCAAGGACAACCTGCTTCTCGATCGACCTGGTCGAAAGCACTCCTTCAGGCCCATATTCTGTGATGAACGGGCCTTACTTCGGAAATGGTAGGAAGCTACAGCTGATCCTCATCTTCCTTGCTACATTCCGCAATGAGTGGTCCATCGTGATGATCGTCGCGCTTTGGGACTTCGCGACAGCGAGTACAAAGCAATCGACCAGAGAGAGGGAGAACCTCGAGTGCTCGACCTTGATATCGCCCGCGGCTATGGCGTGGTTGTCATCGAGGTGGACCATGTTGGTTTCCGGAAGCGCCTTGAGCCACAGGACATTCCTCTTAGATGGCTTCTTCCCATGCACCTGTACGTTCTTGTAGTACGTCTCGCTCACCAGGGGTTCGAACAAAATTAGTCGACCCCTACCGGTCCTTACGTCAATCCAGAACCTCTTCCACTTATCCGGGACATTGCCCTCGAGAATCAACGAGATGGCACTCGTATCGAACAGGTAACGTTTCATTCATTCTCCTCGACGGGGCAGACCTTCCTGATCCTGACCTCTCCGTTCCTGTTCTCTGCCACTTCGAGGCAACCGTCCGCATCTTTGGAGATTATCAGGATCTCACCCGGTGCCAACTTCTCGTAGATGGGTTCCTTCTTCTTCTCTTTCTCTTCCATCGGTCCACCGTCCAAATATGTCGTTGCTTCTATGGAATAAAGATATCATCCGTTTATAAATACTCTTCCTACAGTACTTCCGCGTGTCTCCACAGTTCCATCCGTGGAAATGATGACAAGGGGT